>JAQUGA010000113.1 GCA_028684405.1 Bacteroidales bacterium
CATTAATAATGGAAAAATAAAATTGTTGGTTTTTTTTATCATGATTTTTAAATTTAATTGTTATTACTGGTTTTAGTTCAACTGTTTTTGTTTCTGTTTTGAAAAAGTACGGATTAGCAATAAGAGTTAACGAGTTATTTTAAAGCCCAAATATATGAAACAAATTACAAATAGCAATGAAAAAATAATTTTAATGAAATAATTGTTTAACTTGCTGATATTCAATGTATTTGCATTGGTAATAAAAATGGTGTTTTAGTGCGATTTAAGTGGGGTTAAAAACACACAGTGTCAATCATTATTAAAGCATTTTAAGCACCAGAAATAAGCCAAAAGCACCCCAAACGAGATTTAATTCCATTGCCAATTCCTGAACATCTAAATAATAATATTGTACAATTTAACAAAATAATTTTGCAAAAGGTTCGATTCCCAATTGTTTTTTTTACTATCTTTGTAGTGAGAGAAAAGACGTTCATTGAGATGCAAATTGTACCGAAAAATGCGGTGGCAAAGCGGTGGCATTAGGTTTTATGGAAAACATAATAGACTGATATGTAGAAGATTAGGCTGGTAGGTTCGAATCCTATCGGAATCACACTAAAGACACTCCAAAGTGTCTATTTTCTCCTCTCTTTTTAAGATTAATCCAATATTTATTTTAATAAAATGCAATAAAAAACAAGAACGTTCTTTTATTGGGTTTAGCTATTTATCTATTCTTAGTGTCTCGTTTTAGAATGACACGAAATGATGGTTTTGCGCAGTCGTTTGCACTTTATGATTATGTGCGAGAGTATTATGGTACTTATGACAAAACACACTCAAAGACTGCAATAACATTTAATGTTTTTGACTCATCTTCCGTTAGAACAATATCTGTATATTCGGAATTAATCGATAACGGTTTTAAAATAATAGATTGATGTTTCCATAATGATTATTGCTAAATAATTAAAATGTAATTTTATTTGCACAAAGTTCATAAAACTAGTGATGACTATGCTCTTATTTTCTCAGGCTTTATTTCTGTTTGAATATTTTGGCAATAGTTTTTCCAATTTCATCAAGTTTTTCAAGAGGTTCTAAAAATGTTGGATTGGTTAAGTCGATTTCATTTGTATCTGTCACTCCAGTCTGCATTGGAAAAATTATAATGTAACTTGTTTCTTTAAAATACTTATTGAGATAAGTTGGTATCTTGGTCATATTGTTATGATAAGATGGTTTATCTTTTCTGCTTAATACAATTATTACGTTGTCATCTGCGTGAAAGTCCCTGGCAAGGATCAGAAAATCGTTCCAATCATTAAATTCTTCAAATTCACATTCTATAGGATGTTTAGACTTAATGTTTTGTATGATTTTCAAGGTGTTATTGTTGGCATAAAAAAGCAATTTTGCGCCTGAGTTACGAGCGATGTTCCAAACTTTTATTAACCAAAATGGAAATCCTATTTCTTTTTCTGCATTTTCAGGTACAATAATAACATGTCTTTTTATGGTTCCAAAAGGTTGAATTGGTTTATAAATAAGTGTTGTTGCATTACATTTTGTCAAAATACCTTCGGTTAGATTCCCTAAAAATGAATTAGATATGCCTTTGCTGTTATGAAGTCCTAAAATTAAATCTGTAATGTTATGTTCTTTGGCTACTCCTGTAATACCATTAACAATGTTCAGGTCATAACGAAGAAGTTCGTGTAAAATATTGTCGGTTGCCGAAGCGGTTACAGCTGCTTTATTTAACATTTCCTTGGCTTGTTTGTCTCCAGATCCATCTGTTTTGCTGTTATCAACGATGCTTAAAGCATATAAGCCATCCTTGTTTTTCTTTGATTTTATAGTTACTCCTAAATTTACCAATTCGTCAATTGTCGCCAAATTGTTGATTGGAATTAAGATTTTTTCCTGATTTCCATTATTTTCAGTTTCTCCGTCTGCACTATCTAAAAGTGCTATGTTTTGAGCTCCTTTTAGAGCTACAAATGAAGCAATTGTGCATGTAAATAATATCATTAATATGGTCCCGTTCAAAACAGTTTCATTTAGCAATCGGATAGGTTCTCCTGTTTCGGTATATCCAGTTATAATATTATAACCCACCAAAACGGCGGCCAATGTTGCTGCTGCCTGAGCGTTACTCAATCCAAAAATTAATCTACGTTCGTCCACGGAAAACCGATAGATTTTTTGAGTAATCCAAGCTGCCAAATATTTGGCTATTGTTGCAATAATAATCATAACTACAGCAACTTTAATCGTTTCTAAATCTTTAAAAAAAGCTCGGTAATCAATGAGCATTCCAACGCCAATAAGGAAGAAAGGGATAAAAATGGCATTTCCCACAAATTCAATCCGATTCATTAAAGGGGAGGTGCGTGGAATCAATCTATTAAGGGCTAATCCTGCTAGAAAGGCCCCAATAATTGGTTCTATGCCAGCCAATTGTGCAAGAACAGCTCCGAGAAATACCATAACGAGTACGAAAATATACTGAGAAACATTGTCGTCGAAATGTTTCAAAAACCATCTGCCAATAATTGGAAAAAGGAGCATCACAATAAGTCCGAAAATGACAATCGAAATTGATAATTTTATCCAAAACTCAGTATTCACTTCGCCCGTTGTCATTCCTACAATCACGGCAAGCACCAAAAGAGCTAAGGTGTCTGTAATCATAGTTCCGCCCACAGTAATGTTTACGGCTTTGTTTTTAGCAACTCCTAATTTGCTAATCAATGGATATGCTATAAGCGTGTGAGATGCGAACATACTTGCCAATAAAACTGAAGTGGGCATGGAGAATTCCAAAACGTAAATTCCAGTCAATATTCCCAAGGTCATTGGAATTGCAAAAGTCAATAAACCAAAAACCAAACTCTTTTTACTGTTTTTTTTGAAGTCAGCTAGATCTATTTCCAAACCCGCAAGAAACATTATATATAAAAGACCTGCTGTCCCTGAAAGAATAATTCCACTGTCTCTTTCCATTAAATTAATTCCACTTGGCCCAATAATAGCACCTGCTATAATTAGTCCAAGAAGATGAGGGATTTTTATTTTATTAAGAATAATGGGAGCAAATAATATTATGCTTAATATTAATAGGAATTTTAATACAGGATATGTTAAGAGGCGTCTCAAACAAGTTCGATAATATCATCTTTTTTGTTTTTGTTTAGTAATATTGAACTTTTAGCCTTGCACCGAATCGTCTTTTTGCATGTATATGTATGTTCATAACCAGTCAACCTTGTGTACGTCATTTACATGGAAAATCCGGCAACTTTTGTTCAAAATTATATCATTTTCCATTACGTAACATAATTGTGGAAAAATATTTGTGAGTCAATTTAAAAAGACTTAATAGTCAGTATGTTAGTCTTGATTTTTTGCTTGCTTTTCTTTGCTATTTATTAAATAGAATCATCAATAATCTTCTTTCCTAATATCCATTTTTATCTGTATCCTTTTTCAATATTTTTGAGTGTAATTTTCCTATTTTATTTTTAATAAAATAGGATGAGGGGAGAATAATAGAGGAATCAGTGAAGGACCGTTTTTTTGAAGTCTTAAATTATGATGTGCGCTCCCTATCAATATTTTCCGCTTTTATGAATTACAATTTTTTTCGTCGTCATTTTTCCATCTACAGAAATATTTACAAAGTAAACTCCGCTTGCTAGTTCCGTTTGAATTTTATGGTTTGTACCAAAATTATTTACCTGTTCAAAATAAACTTGTTTTCCCATAGTATTCAGGATGGAAATTGTATAAGTTTTGTTTGGAATTTCCGTAAATTGGAAATTGATTTCATTTGAAGTAGGATTGGGGTAGATGTTTATTTCTTTGTTTTTGGCTTCAAGAGCAGCATCAGAGAGAGGGTTTGTGGATAATTCCCAAATAATAAGTCTGCCACTATTGTTTATTGATGAGTAAACAATCGTATCATTAAAAAATCCACCGTTGGAAGTGCGCGACATGGATAAATGATGAATCATACCCATTTGATAGTTTTGGTCTGTTAGCTCATATCTGTTCACATAAAAAGAAGCTGTTCCCCACGGCAGATTTGATATTTTTTATCACTATTGTCCGATAAATAATCAAAAACGCTTTAATCCAATTGTAACTAGCTGAATATCAGCGATAATATTGTCAAATATTTGTTTTTTTTAAAAGTAAGCCCCCTTAAAATAGAGAATACTGCCATTCTTTTTGTTGAGTTTTCTGCCAATCTTTGTCAGGATTTTCTAAAAAATTCATCAAATGAATGTAATTGAATAGATGGATTTTGCAGAAACTCACTAAATTTGAGAATGCCCAGCTTCTTTTTAACTTTTTCTGAATAACGGTCATCAAAAGGTTGGCAATCAAAGCACAATACATTTGAATTTTGATCGCATTTTCATTATCCCCTGAAAAATATTTTAACGGAAAGTTTTGCTTCAACTGCTTAAATAACAGCTCAATTTGCCATCTAAGCTTATAAATAGCAGCGATTAAATCTGCTCTCATTTCAAATAGATTGGTTAAAAATTCAAATTCTCGTTTTAATACTCTATCGTAGAATCTAACCTTACGAAGTTTTAATTTGCTTTCAGAAGAGTTTTCCTTTACCGTGACTTCAATAATCACATCTTCTAGAACTCCACAATGAATATTATCTGCTATTTCATTAGTTTCAATTGTCTCATAAACAGCATTGTCCTTAATTCTCGTTACAAAACCAGTCGAATTTTCACTAAACTTCTTGAAAGCTTTATAGTCGTTATATCCTTTATCGAAAACGTAAATGGTATTGGAATCCATTTTTAGTTTTTCTAGTAAAATATGATCATGTTTTGCTGCATCGGTAAACCATAATAATTTTGGCACGGTTTCATCTACGTTTATAATAGTATGGACTTTAATTCCTCCTTTTTTCTTCCCATTTTGAGAATTTCGTCCAACACATTTTAAAATAACCTTAAATAAACTTATAGTTGTACTGTCAAAAATTTCTATCTGTTTGTATATCAAGTCTTTAATTCGGCTGTCCGATAAAAGATGCCCATATTGCAATAAAAGTTTATTATATATTTTCCCAAAAGTTTCTGCATCTCTTCGCTGATTTGCATCAGCTAAAGTGCTTTTTTTAGGAATGTGATTTAATTGAAAATGTTTGGTTTTACCTGATAATCCTAGCATTGCACCAGACACCTCTCTGAGGGAAGTGCATTTTGCAAATGAGCAAAACAACATGCTAATAAGATGATCTTTGGTTGTGAATTTTTTTATATACCTATCGGATAGGCATTCTGTTGCTGATTTTGATATGATTTTTGAATCTATTAAAGAAATCAGCTGTCCGAAAACGGATGTTCCAAAAAAATATGTAGTTTTGTCCATAGTAGTTGTTGGTTTTGACGAAGCAAAACTACTAAAAAAAGAGAAAGGAAGTTTTATGCTTCCTTCTCTTTGATTTTTTTATCGGACAACAATGTAAAGAATTGATTATTTATGATGAACTAAACATTACTGAAATTGCATGGAAAATGAACTACAGCAGTGTTGCGCATTTATCAAATCAATTTAAAAAAGTTACTGGACTAACACCTTCTCATTTTAAACAATTAAAAGATAAACGACGCAGTCCGATTGAAGAAATCGGAAAACTATCTTCCACAAATTTACAAAATGCAAACAAATAATATACAAGAATCACAATACGTAAGAAGTCTGATAGAGGCTAGTTTAGATCCTTTGATTGTAATCAACACACAGGGGAAAATTACGGACATGAATGAAGCTACTGCCAATATTATTGGTTTTGCACGAGAAAAGCTAACAGGTACTGATTTTTTTGATTACTTCACCGAACCACAGAAGGCACGCGAAGCTTATAAAGAAGTTTTTGCAAAAGGATCTGTTGTCGACTCCTCACTTACCATTCGTCACGAAAAAGGCAAGCTTACAGATGTTTTATTCAATGGGTCGGTCTACAAGGATGATAAAGGAGATGTTCAAGGTGTTGTTATTGTTGCCAGAGATGTAACTCAACAAAAAAGAGTTGCAACGGAGTTGAATGAAGCAAAAGTGTTTGCAGAACAAGTTATGAAAATAGCCGAAGATGAAAGAGAAAAAGCCGAAAAAGCCCTACATCATGCCGAAGATGCCGTTAAGGCAAAACAGCAATTCTTGTCGAATATGAGTCATGAGATTCGTACACCCATGAATGCAATTATCGGATTTACAAAGATTGTACTTAAAAAAGAATTGACAGCCAAACAAAAAGAATATTTAATGGCTATAAAAATGAGTGGCGATGCACTAATCGTACTTATTAACGACATCCTCGATTTGGCAAAAGTAGATTCAGGAAAAATGACATTTGAAAAAACACCTTTCCAAATGGCAGTATCCATATCCGCTATGCTTCATTTGTTTGAAACAAATGTGCAGGAAAAAAATCTTAAATTAACCAAAGAATATGACCATAATATTCCAAAGGTATTGCTTGGTGATCCTGTTCGTTTGCACCAAATTATTTTGAACCTGGTGAGCAATGCAGTTAAGTTTACAAGAGAAGGGGAAATTACAGTAAAAGTACGTTTGTTAAAGGAAGATGAGGACAAAGTCGACATCGAGTTTTCGGTTTCAGATACCGGAATTAGGATAGAAGATGAGAAATTAAGTTGTATTTTTGCAAATTTCCAACAAGCTTCCTGCGAAACTTCCCGTTTATACGGAGGAACAGGTTTGGGACTCTCTATTGTGAAAAAACTAGTAGAAGCCCAAGGTGGAACTGTGGATGTGAAAAGTGAAATAAATAGGGGGTCTACATTCCGTTTTACTTTGTCTTTTCATAAAACAAAAGCCGAAGCCGAACTGTTAAACGAAATCGTGGAATTAGATTCCGCAATAAAAAACATTAAGGTATTGGTGGTTGAAGACATCGCACTCAATCAATTGTTGATGAAAACACTTTTAGATGATTTTGGATTTGAAAGAGATATTGCTTCAAACGGAAAAATAGCCATCGAAAAAATGAAAACCAATTCCTACAACATTGTGTTGATGGATTTACATATGCCAGAAATGAATGGTTTTGAAGCCACTGCATACATTCGTAAGGAAATGAATTCAAAAATTCCAATTGTTGCATTAACCGCAGATGTTACAACCGTTGATATAGCCAAATGCAAAGAGGTTGGAATGAATGATTACATTGCAAAGCTAGTTGACGAAAAATTGCTTTACAGTAAAATTGTGGGACTCGTAATGAAGAGAATTCAACGGACAGATACAAAGAGGAAAAATCTCGAAAATAAGGAAAAATTAAAATATACAAATTTGCAATTTTGAATAAATGTACCAAATCAAATCCTGTGTTAATGACAGAAATGATTAACCTTTATCTGGAACAAACACCACCACTCGTGAAAATAATGAAACAAGGGATGTATGATAAAGACTGGAATTCGATATACTCGGCTGTTCATAAGATGATTCCTTCATTTTCAATAGTGGGAATAAGCGTAGATTTTGAAAATATGGCACGAAAAGTTCAGGATTTTGCAAATACGCAGCAGCATACAGATAAAATACCAGATTATGTTCAACAACTTGAAAAAGTTTGCAAACAAGCTTGCATAGAATTAGAAGAAGAGTTAAATGTGATTAAAACTACAAAAAATGAATAACGAAAACAAACCCAGTCTGCCAACAAGCAAGATAAAACTCTTTCTGGTTGATGATGATGCCCTGTATCTAAAATTGCTGGAAATCGAGTTGCTTCAGCATGCTGATTTTGAAATTGAAACTTTCCCGACAGGAGAGGAGTTTTTAAAAAATATTACGCGTAGTCCGGATGTGATTATTTTAGACTACCATCTTAATGGGATTAATAAAAATGCGATGAACGGAATAGATACATTGGATAAAATTAAAACTTTCAATTCTGATATTCCAGTCATCATTTTATC
>JAQUGA010000114.1 GCA_028684405.1 Bacteroidales bacterium
TTTTGTCGGGGTGAGAAGACTCGAACTTCCGACCCCTTGCACCCCATGCAAGTACGCTAGCCAACTGCGCCACACCCCGAACTGATAATAAAGAACAAGTTCTTATTTTGAAATGCAAATATACATTACTTTCTCAAAATAAAAAACTTTCGTTCATACTTTTTCATAAATATCAAAAAACATCATAATTTCCTTTGCCATATAAATCAGGGTTTCGTTCATAAATTTCTGTATGATACTGATTTATATTGTTTAAGATTTCCAATAATACATTTTTGTCTTCCAAAGGTATGTAGCCTAGTTTTTCATCATCAATATTATGAAAGCGTTTTTGAATATCAGCCATCTCTTTTTTTCCTTTTGCACTAAGCTTCAATCTTTTTACTCGTTTATCCAATTTGTCTTCCGATTCTTTTACAAAATCCAAATCAATCAAGCGCTTAATGATTTTTGTACCGGTTGTTAGCTCAATTATATTTTGAGCATAAACATCTGACTTTGAAGGATTATCAAGCTTGTCGATGGTTAATAAGAAATTATATTCTTCCATCGATTTAACTTTAAAATCCTGAAAAAAGTGTTTGGTATATAGACGTTGAAATTTAGAGATTCTCGAAATTAAATTCAACAAATATACATTCAAATCTTTTTCGGATACCTTTTTTTCTTCAAGTGGATTGAGTGAAGCATTTTTATTCATCCATGCCGAAAACTTCTTTAACTCATCGCTTCCCGACTCGGAATAAAACTGATGATACAAACAAACCAACTCTACTACTTTTACACCGTCCATCATATATGTTTTTTTTTTAAATTAATCTTCAAAAAGGGACATTTGAATGACATCGTCATCATCGTTTCCGTTTTGTTTTTTATCTCTATTTTGTAAAATATTCGTTTTTTCGGGTTCCTTTTTCCATTTTTTCTCCATCTCTTCATCTATGTCTATACCATCTGTATTAGGAATATCCTCGTCCTCTTGTTCAACTTCAAGCTCTTCCTCTTCAATGTATTCCAAAGGTTCAATAAATTTTACTTTTGTAATCAAATTTTCTGGAATTCTTTTTCCTTTTGCTTTCGCACTCATAACATCCACAAAATTTTCAACAGAAATTATTTCGGATGCAGACTCTCCTTTCTTGTTCTCAAAAACATATTCAATTTGTGGTCTGTGAGCTAAATCCATGTCAATAAATTGCAAATTGTCATCATCGGGCACAACAGAATTCAACTTATCATTTATTTCGGGCAGGAAACGTTTTACAAAAACTTTTCCGCTGTCTTTCTCTTTATGCAAAACGCTGATTGGTTTCTCTTCGTTCAATTTTTCAATTTGCTTAAGTCCTGTATCATAATGATTTGACAAATCGAAAAGTGCTGTTTTATACGAACCATTTGAATATAATGCCAAAATCCGGTCGTCTCCAATAAATTTGCCCAAATATTTCCCTCGTCCTTCGGTATTAAGTCGCATTACAATTTCATCAAACCAAACTTCAATGGCCGATAAAGTTGAACTTCCTTTTTCGAGCAACTCGATTTTTTTGACTGGATTTTTGCTTAAAATATTTCCTTTTGAACCTCTACCTTTAATGGCTAAATTGGCAAAATCATAATCGAACTTCAGAATTTTTAATTTTGGTTTCGGACGCAAAAGAACTCTTACAATTTCAGATTCTCCATTCGGATTGGCTGAAAAATAGAGCACTTTCGATCCTTTTTTTCCTTTTGTCAAATCATATTCTTTGTCACGCGTCACTCCCAGCACAGCAAATCGTTTTACCATAGCAGCTCCCGTTGGACCATCGGAGTAGATCATATTGTAAATGGTTCTTTCATCATTGCGTTTAAAGACATCCACATGGATGATGTCTTTTCCGACAAATTTCTTGTCAGAAACTTTTGTCACCAAAAAGTTTCCATCGGCACGAAAAACGATAATGTCATCAATATCAGAACAATCTAAAACATAGTCGTCTTTTCTCATTCCTGTGCCAATAAATCCTTCTTCTCTGTTTACATATAATTTCTGATTAGCAACAGCCACCATTTGGGCCTCAATGTTTTCAAAACTTCTAATTTCGGTTTTTCGCTCGCGACCTTTACCGTGTTTTTTCTGAATTTGGCGATAATAATTAATGGTATAATCAATTAAATTATCCAAATGATTTTTCACCTCTTCTATTTCAAATTCAAGTCCTTTTATCAGTTCATCGGCTTTGAAACTATCAAATTTAGAAATTCTCTTAATTTTAATTTCCGTTAGACGAATGATATCGTCTCTTACAATTTCCCTAAAAAAGATATGTTTAAATGGTTCTAAACCAGCTTCTATAGCTTCTATTACGGCTTCCCATGTTTCGCACTCCTCAATATCGCGATAAATTCTATTCTCGATAAATATTTTCTCCAAAGATGAATAATGCCATTGGTTTTCTAATTCCTGCAAACGGATTTCCAACTCCATTTTAACCAAATTAGTAGTATTTGCAACCGACTCTCTAAGCATATCCGAAACGCCCATAAAATTGGGTTTGCTATCTTTAATAACGCTAGCATTTGGCGAAATTGAGACTTCACAATCGGTAAAGGCATAGAGTGCATCAATGGTTTGGTCGGGCGATACACCGGGACTTAGATGTACCAATACTTCTACATTTGCAGCGGTATTATCATCAATTTTTCGAATTTTAATTTTTCCTTTTTCATTGGCCTGAATAATGGAATCAATCAATCCAGAAGTAGTCGTGCTAAAAGGAATTTCGTTGATAACCAAAGTTTTTTTATCCTGAATCGAAATTTTTGCTCGAACTCGCACTCTTCCACCTTTAATTCCATCATTGTATCTCGACACGTCAATCATTCCACCCGTCAGAAAGTCGGGAAAAATCTCAAATGGTTTATTTTTGAGAATTGCAACTGAAGCATCAATAAGTTCATTAAAGTTATGCGGTAATATCTTAGAAGCTAGCACCACGGCAATTCCTTCGCTGCCCTGTGCCAACAATAATGGAAACTTTATAGGAAGTACAACCGGTTCTTTGTTTCGGCCATCATACGACGGCTTCCATTCGGTTGTTTTTGGATTAAAAACAACGTCTAAAGCAAATTTCGACAATCGGGCTTCTATGTATCTTGGTGCCGCAGCTCTATCGCCAGTATAAATATTTCCCCAGTTTCCCTGCTGATCAATAAGCAATTCTTTTTGACCAATTTGCACCAATGCATCTCCAATTGAAGCATCTCCGTGAGGATGATACTTCATTGTGTTTCCAATTAGATTTGCAACTTTATTATAACGTCCATCTTCCAACTCCCACATGGAATGTAAAATCCTTCGCTGAACCGGTTTCAATCCGTCTCTAATCTCGGGTACAGCTCTGTCCAGAATGGTATATGAAGCATATTCAATAAACCAATTCTCAAACATGCTTTGAACGTGCATTATCTTCTGCAATTCTTCTCCGTTCGAATAGGTTTCTTCGCTGATGTTCTCTTCTTCTTGATTTATATTTTCGTCCAACTCACTCATCTTAATACTATTTACTACAAAAGTAATGTTTTAAAACCACTTTGGAATCAGTAGTTATAAAAAACAATCAACAATGTAAGGTTAAAAACTATACTTTTAAACTATAAAATTTCTGACAAAAAAAAACAGAATTTTCATCTAAGTACAATTGTTTATAAAATAACACTTTTACGATACGAATTAAAAAAGAGGAACATTTTGCTCCTCTTTTTTAAAACTATATTATTTTTTATTTTTCTGTTGTTGCTGCTGAACTCTTTGTAATTCTTCTAGTTTTTTAGCCCAACTGGATTTTTTTACTGGTTTCAATTTGTTGGTTTCAATCTGTTTGCGAAGCTTATCTTCGTTTACGATAAATTTGAAAATAAACATTTGCAAGAAAGTGATACAGTTTACCAAGAAATAGTAATAACTTAAACCAGATGCAAAATTATTAAAAATCCCCAAAAACATCACCGGCATCATGTACATCATGATTTTCATGGCTTTCATATTTTGTCCACCAGTATTCATCATATCGTTGTTGATTTTTGTATAAAGCAATGTAGCTGCTGTCATTAAAATCGTAAACAAACTAACGTGGTCGCCATAAAATGGAATTGAGAAAGGCAAATCTAAAATTGAATCATACGAAGATAAATCTTCTGCCCATAAAAAAGACTTTTGTCTTAACTCATACGATGCTGGGAAGAAACGGAAAAGAGCCAACAGAATTGGAAGTTGCAGCAACATAGGAATACAACCTGCCATTGGATTTACACCTGCTTTTTTCTGCAAGTTCATAACCGCTTGCTGTTTTTTCATAGAATCTTCCGGCTTGGGAAATTTCTTCCCTAACTCTTCAATTTCAGGCTTTAATAATCGCATTTTAGCAGATGACAAATATGTTTTATAGGCAATGGGAAACAATACCAACTTGAGTAAAAATGTTAAAATTAAGATGATAATTCCATAATTTAAGCCGTAATTTTCCAACCAGTTAAATATTGGAATAACAGCATATCGGTTTATCCAACTCATCACAAAAAAGCCCCATCCGAGAGGAATTTGACGCTCTAAGTCTAAATCATAACTGCTTAATAAAGAGTATTTATTAGGACCAAAATACCATTTCATATCAAAACGACTATCGGTAAGAGAACTAATTGGAACCACTAAAATGGTATTCATCTCTTTCAACAAGTCTTTGTTGTCTTTAATCTCTTTGGTTTCTACTTCTCCACTTTCAAAATAAGAATCAGCAATCAGAGTAGAACTAAAAAAATGCTGTTTGAAAGAGACCCACTTCAAACCGGTAGTAAACTCTTCTTTTTTGTATTTCGTTTCTGAAATATTGTTTACTTCTTCTGAGTCTTTCCAATATAAAGTAGTATTTTTCAATTCATTATCGTAGCTTTTTTCAACACGATTTATTTTCGAATTCCATTGCAATTCCATGGATGAAGTATTGTTTTGAATAACTCCATCCATATTTACAACAGAAATACTAAAATCCGACATGTATTTATCTGCATAAATAGTATAGGCCATTTCAACATATCGTGCAGCATCTTTTAGGCTATCCGTTAAGTTAGGATACAAACGATACTGAATTGTAAGACTGTCATTTTCAGCAATTTTAAAATATGTTTTTGAAGGAACTTCATTATTAATCAAAACATCAAAATACATTTTTCCTGTTTCAATCAACAGATTATTGGAAAAAAACGAAACTCCCATGTTTCCGTTCTCGCTGCTAAAAAGTATGAGAGGACGATCGTCAAAAGTTTTCAAATCTTTCATTTCTACCGAAGAAATTCTTCCTCCAAGATTTGAAAAAGAGAACTTAATAAATTCATTTTCAACTTCAATAAACTTCTCTTCGCCAACTGAAGCTTGAGAAAAACTGCCAAATTGAGCCACATCTTGAATCTGTGTTGGAAGTGTGTCAGCAACTTTATTCGCAACTTCATTTTCCATTGCTATGACTTCTTCGAGCATCGCTTTTTCTCTTCTGATTTGAGCCAAAGAGTCCTGTTCTAATCTCAGTGCTTCTTTTTCCTCCTCGCTTGGTGCATTCCAAAAACTAAATCCAATAAAAAGTAAAAAAATTAATACCAAGCCAATAACCGTGTTCTTATCCATTTTTTCTAGTTAAATTATAAAAATCGTGCAAATATAAGTTCAAAATTTTAATTGCCAAATCTTTTGTTGATAATCAAGTTTATTTAACCTGTACTTTACGAATAGAAGATGAATTTTCATCAAAAACTGTTCTAAATGCCGAAGTAGGTAAATAATGTACGAAGCCAAATTGAGAAATTTTCTCGAAGTAATACTGTTGAATAGCTTCGCCACTTACCATAAAATAAATCTTGGTCTCTTCTGGAATTCGATAATAAATTCCTTTTTTAGAAGTCGATTTTATATGTTTAGAGACTAGGCTGTCAATTGAAGACGATGGTGCCATGGACTCAAACTGAATGGCATATATTTCACTCTGAATGTCGTTGGCATCACAAATCCCTCTTGTGGTTGAGAATCCAAAAAGATTAACAGCTTCGTTTTTATTTTCGGCACTGGGCACCACCAAAAACTGGTATTTACTCACCTCACTTAATTTTATTCCAGTAAAAAGCTCTAAATATTGATTTTCGGTTTTTTCCAACTCTTTGGTTAAAAACTCAAATGCTTCTTTGCTGTATGGAACCTCTTGATAAGCACTCAATAGCTCGAAGCGTTTCATTCTAAATTTCAAGATATAATCGGCTGCCTCTTCCGCTCTTTGTTCTGGTGTTTTGGTAATTAAAGTTCGCTTAATTACTGGTTTCGACATCACAATAGTATCAAGTTTATAGGTTTCGTATACCGTATCAATTTGTTCAACCTGAGATGCATCAGCATAAAGCTTAAATAGATTTGGATAGGATTGGGCTTTCGTATTAATCTCAAACTCTTCTTTTTCAACAGGTTTTGGAATTTCATTCCGATGATTAATAGAAATAAGATTTAAATGATCTCCCAATGAAAAACTACTGATTTTTCGTTTTTTAAAAACATTGTTTTTCTGCTTGGTTTTAATCAAATAATATTGGGAAGTGTCAGGAAGTTGCATCGAACGAACTCGTATGTTTTTAATTTCGTATGATGTTTGATTATAGGCAATAACATTTTTCAAACCAAGCAGTTTATCAGCATGCTCGGCATAGGGTCCTTTAATATTAATGCTTTTCTCAACATCCACTTCTACCAACAATCCCGTTTGTGGAATATTGTAAATCAAACCATTGTCTACTTTTTGATTGTTTAATGAATTCAAATGATACACACGAAACTTTGAACATGATGAAATTAAAACAATACTGACTAACAGTGGAATAAATAGCAATCGATTCTTCATTCTCTTTTTTTTAGCAAAAATACATTTTTTTAAGCGAGTTGAAAAATTATACTTTTAAAATTTCATAATAAATAAAAGATGTATATTTCAACAAATCTTTTTGTATATCTAAAAAAGAATTATATTTGAACTTTTAATAATACATCAAAGGTTTTGAAAACCTTATTTAACAGGATCTTACAGACATTTCATTGCTTTTAATGCAAATTAACAATCATAAAAATGGAATCAAACAATTACATCGAGTTTCCTTGAATTATCAGTTTAATTAAAACTATAAACATGAAAAAAACATCCATCTTCATCTTCACTTTATTAATTTGCGTAAGTAGTTTTGGTCAACTTACGTCAGAGGCCGAAAAATGCATCATTAAAGGAATTGAGTATCACAAAAAAGGGCAATACGATAAAGCTATTGAGGAGTACGACAAAGCTTTGATATTTGACAAAGAAAATGTTTTTGCTTATTCTGAAAAAGCCATGACCCTATTGCGTCAAAAGAGAGAGAGAGAAGCCATAAAACTTTGCGAAAAAGCAATCGAAATCCATCCCAAACATTCCAGCTTAGAATCCATATACATCACCTTGGGAACCTGCTACAGCCACTTAGAAATGCCTTATAAAGCCATTGAAAAATATGATGAAGGTCTGAAATTATTTCCAAACCAATATCTTTTACATTTCAATAAAGGAATCAGTTACTATGGTTTGGAATATTATGACGAAGCATTGCATTGTTTTGAAAAAGCACTTACCACAAACCCGTTTCATGCTGGATCACACAATGCCATTGCCAATATTCACCAAATGAAACGCAATAGAATTCCGAGTATTATGTCTTATTGTTTTTTCCTTCTTATTGAGCCAGAAGGAGATAGAGCAAAAAGAAACTTTGAACAACTTATTTATGTGGCAAAATCAAACGTTGAAAGAAAAGATAAAAAAAACATAACCATAAACATTAATTCATCACAAATAGACGAAATAGAAGATGGTGACTCTATAAAATCAAATAACTTTTCCACGATAGATTT
>JAQUGA010000115.1:0-6390 GCA_028684405.1 Bacteroidales bacterium
GGCGGGACTTGAACCCGCACGACCGTAATGGTCAAAGGATTTTAAGTCCTTCGTGTCTACCAATTCCACCACCTGGGCATCTGTAAATGTTTTTAAGAACGATTTAGAGCGAAAGACGAGACTCGAACTCGCGACCCTAACCTTGGCAAGGTTATGCTCTACCAACTGAGCTACTTTCGCAACATTTTGGAATGCAAAACTAATGCTTTTTTTTTTACTAAACAAGAAGCTATTGAAAAAAATATAAAAATGATTCCTATTTTTCTTTAAGATTCTCATTATTAAGCTGTTTTGTTCTGGTTTTGAACCCCAATTTAAATCCATAACATCTCAATTTCGTTTTTGTTTCCTCAAAAATTCTAAAAACTATTGCAAACAATCATTTTTTTTGTATTTTTGTCACCGCATTTAAAAATACTATTTTTTAAATCGTCCTTTTTTTGGGGCATTAGCTCAGTTGGCTAGAGCGTTTGACTGGCAGTCAAAAGGTCATCGGTTCGATTCCGATATGCTCCACTTGGAAATCAGAGAGTTACGACAAACCGTTGTAACTCTTTTTTGTTATTTGCACATATAATTTGCACATATAATTTATGACTTTTTACACGTATGTACTATATTCTTCTAAGTTTGATATGTTCTACTACGGTCAGACTTCTGATTTACAAGCGCGATTAATCAAACATAATTTAGGATTAGTAAAATCAACTGTCCGTTATCTTCCATGGCAGATTTGTGCATATAAAGAATTTATTGATAGAAATGGAGCATTTGTTTGTGAAAAAAAGTTGAAAAATTGTAAAAGCAGGAATAGAGTTCAATCTTTTATTGCTAAAAATGATTTTATAACATGTCTAAAGGTCATCGGCACCGAAAATTAGAACGGTTTTTCATCCGTTCTTTAATTTTCGTGTGTCCACGTCATTGCCAAACTCTTTAAAAAAAGAGTTTGGCAATGAACGGGATTCGATTCCGATATGCTCCACTTGATAATCAAAGAGTTACGGCAAAACCTTGTAACTCTTTTTTTTATTTGCAACAAAAATTTGCACCAAGGAGATGTATAAGTTTTTTAAGTCTAAAGGTCATCGGCACCAATATGTATTGCTTTAGTCTTCTTCCATCTCGCAAGTTGCATTTTTTCCGAGATGGCTTATTAAAAGAAGAAAAGCCTAATTTCGATTACACTAATTTATTTCCATCCTATTTTTTGGATGTTGTTGACCACTAATAATATTTGATTTTGAAAAAAATAAATACTACGAAGTTTTTCAGTGCGAAATTTATCGTAGTACTGATGTTGTTGTATACATGGTTGTTATGTTCGCTTGGTAGATTATTTCTTAAAAATATCATATATAGAATCTCTATTTTAATTATTTAAATTAATCTGATATTTCGCTTTTGTTTTGATGTATTACTTATCTTGATTGTTCATATTTGTCAAATAAAACCCTATATTTGCAAGCACTAATTGTGATTTATGAAAAAAATCAATTTGCACAATAAAAGGCAATTTGCCGTTTTGGTAGATCCGGATAAAGCGGATGAAGCATATTTGTTGAAATTAATTCAATATGCTCAAAAAGGAGTCGATTTCTTTTTGGTTGGAGGCAGTTTGCTTCAGAAAGATAATTTTGAGAAAACAATTTGTTTTTTAAGAGAGAAAACACAAATTCCGGTGTATATTTTTCCAGGTAATATGCTGCAAGTGAGTTCAAAAGCGGATGGAATTCTTTTGTTGTCGCTTATTTCGGGCAGAAATCCAGAGTTTTTAATCGGTCATCATGTCTTGGCTTCTTCAGCTTTAAAAAGGGCGAACATCGAAATTATCCCCACTGGTTACATTTTAATTGACGGTGGAGCTGCGACCAGTGTCGAATATATGAGCAATACCATGCCGATTCCGGCGTCTAAATTGGATATTATTACAGCCACCGCCCTTGCTGGAGAGCAATTGGGAATGAAAGCCATTTATCTGGAAGCAGGCAGCGGTGCAAAAAACAGCATTCGTTCGGAAATTATAAAAAAAGTAAAACAGTGCATCCACATTCCTCTCATTGTTGGCGGTGGAATTAAAACGCCAGAAGATGTTGCCGAAGCCTTTTCGGCAGGTGCCAATGTGGTGGTGATGGGAACGGCCGTTGAAGAAAATCCAAGCATTATTGAAAAATGTTTGACGATGAAAGTAAAAAACAGCAAATAAAAAAACAGTAATAAAGCATCAAAAAATATCCATTATGAATTTCCTAAAAAAATCGATTTTATTAGTTCTTATCTTGATAAGTGCTTATGTTTTTGGACAAAACAAAACCATTCATTTGCCAGATATCTTCACAGGGAAGCTCTCACCTCAAAGCTTACAGCAAGTTCAATGGAGGAATAACAAGGCATATACTTTTGTGGCTAATAACGCCATTGTTTCTACCGATGCTCGGAAAAATAGAACCGATACTTTGCTTACCCTTAGCAAACTAAATGAATCTTTGAAAAGCATTAGCAAAGAGCCCTTGAAACGTTTTCCCCAATATTCTTGGAAAGATGAAAACAACATTCGTTTTCATATTGGTGATCTGTTCGTTTCGTATGATTTTAAATCGAAAAAATCAACGCTTATTACGCAAACTTATCCCGAAGCCGAAAACATAGATGTGTCGCCCGATGGAGCTAAAATTGCATATGTTTACAAGGATAATTTATATGTTTCCGAAAACAAAAACAATTTTCAGATTTCTGAAGATGGAGGCCATGAAATAAAATATGGAACGGAAGTGCATCGAAGCGAATTTGGAATTAATAAAGGAACTTTTTGGTCGCCCAAAGGAAATTACTTGGCTTTTTATAGAATGGATCAATCCATGGTGACCGATTATCCGATTGTGGATATTTCTAAACGAGTTTCTGCAGCTAAATTTGAAAAATATCCGATGGCTGGCATGGAAAGTCACCATGTGACATTGGGAATTTACAACAATGAAACTGGAAAAATCGTATATGTGCAAACTGGCGAACCCAAAGATCAGTTTTTGACCAATATCGCGTGGGGAGCAGACGAACTTTCCATCTATATTGCGGTGGTAGATAGACTTCAAAATCGCATGAAGCTGAATCAATATGATGCATTGACGGGCGTTTTTGTAAAAACAATTTATCAAGAGCAAAATTCTCGTTATGTAGAACCTCAAAATCCCATGGTTTTTCTAAACAGCAATTCAAATCAATATTTGTGGCAAAGCCAGCGAGATGGTTGGAATCATTTATATCTTTTTGACCGATATGGAAAAATGATTAAGCAATTAACAGATGGTCCATGGGTAGTTACTGAATTATTGGGTACAGATCCAAAAGATAAATTTATGTATTTTACGGCCAACAAGGATAATTACATTGAAAATCATATCTTTTCATATGAATTTAAAACGGGAAATATTACCAAATTAAGTTCTGAACCCGGACAGCATACGGCTTATTTTTCGCCAGATTATTCGTATTTTATAGATCAATACAACAGCAAAGATGTACCCAATAAATACGAACTTCGTTTGAGCAATGGAACCAAAGTTCGGGATATTTTGACCAGTAAAAATCCTTTTGCCGACTACAAAATGGGCGAAACAAGCATTTTTACGATTAAAAATAAAGAGAATCAAGATTTATATTGCCGAATGATAAAACCCGCTGATTTTGATGAATCTAAAAAATATCCAGTATTGGTTTATGCTTATGGTGGTCCCCACTCTCAGTTGGTAAAAAACAGTTGGAATGGTGCAGGTTATTTTCTGCAATACATGGCTCAAAAAGGATATGTCATTTTCACTCTTGACAATAGAGGAACTGCCAATCGTGGTTTTGAATTTGAAAGCTGCATCCACCGCAATTTAGGCGATTTGGAAGTGGAAGATCAAATGATGGGTGTTGAATATTTGAAAAGTTTGCCTTTTGTTGACCCCGATAGAATTGGCTTGGACGGTTGGAGTTATGGCGGATTTTTGACTTTATCATTAACCCTGAGAAATCCTGGAGTTTTTGTTTCAACAACTTGCGGTGGTCCTGTAGTCGACTGGAAATGGTACGAAGTTATGTATGGCGAAAGATACATGGATCGTCCTGACGAAAACATGGATGGATACGAAAAAGCCTCACTTTTAAATTATGTAAAAGACCTTGAAGGAAATGTCCTGATTTTTCATGGAGCAATGGATCCCGTAGTGGTTTGGCAACATAGTTTGTCATTCGTAGAAAAATGTATTAAAGAAGGAAAATTGATCGACTATTTTGTCTATCCAAGTCACGAACATAATGTGGGCGGTCTAGATAGAATCCATCTATGGAGAAAAATCGAAAAACATCACGATCTTTATCTGAAAGGGAAATAGGGAAAAGCAGAAAGGACATAAAATGGGTTGGATAGTCATGTGGACTGCTGTCTGATGGGAGATTCGGGCGAAAACAGTAAAACAAAGATGAAAAAAAGGAAAAAGTCCTGACGGTAGAAAATGTAATCTGTTTTAAATTTCAATTTCTCATTGCTTTATGCGAAGAAATCTCCGCTCTCTCAATCATACTCTTGCTGTTCTGGGTGGAACGGAGAGAACCGAAAATAAATGTCTCCTTGTTTCGTAATTTGCAATAATCAAACTTGTAATAATTACTTTACTCTTTCGAGGCTCGAATTTTGTTAGATTGATGTTCTTTTTATTATCTTTTCATCCGTTGGGATTGTACCCTGAAAAACCAAAACACAAATTTCTTTTTAAAAAAATCAGTTTAAGAATCCTGCAATAAATCTCGATTGTTTTTATTATTCGAACTAATTTCATATTAACAAATATGTGTTTTATTGCAATAACAAATGTTAAACTATCGTTTAATTGTGAATAACAATAACACTAAATCTCAAAAAGTGTATTTTAGCACCAAAGATTCCTACATACAAAAACGTCTATAGAAACAGTAAGTTCAATGAAAAACGATTCAAAGTTAAATCTTGATGAAATAATTTCGCAAGCCATTGGAGGCGAAGTGAAGGCTCAAGAAGCTTTGTTTAAACATTACTATAGTACGATGATGAATATTTGTTTTAGATATGCAGATGGTAAAGCCGAAGCAAAGGATATGCTTCAGGATGGCTATATTCGTATTCTGCAAAGTCTGAAAACATTTAATTTTGAAGGCTCTTTCGAAGGTTGGATGAAACGAATCATGGTCAATTCTTCCATTGATTACATCCGCAAAAACCGACGACATTTTACGGTCTCTATTGATGACGTTCAGGATGTTCAAATGCACTCTTCCAATACCAATGATGCGGTTGAAATGATGTCCGCTAAGGAGTTGATGAATCTTCTTAATTCTCTGCCATTGATGAGTAAAACTGTTTTTAATCTTTTTATTTTTGATGGATACTCACACGCCGAAATTGCTCAAAAACTCAATATTAAAGAGGGAACTTCCATGTGGCACGTTAATAATGCCCGAACTTTAATGAAATCTAAAATAGCCAAACTTTATAAAATGGAGGAGGTTTCAAATGGATAATTTCGACAAAATTTTAAAACAAAAAATTGAACAAATTCCATTTGAATACGACCCAAATGACTGGAATGGAGTTTTGCAAAAACAAAAATCTGTAAGTGTTGGCTTCTCTTTGATGACTAAAATTCTTTTTTCTGTTTTCTTGCTTTTACTAATTTCAAGTGCCGTTTTCTATTCCATAAATACAAGTGGTGAGCAGTTATCTGTGAGCGGTAGTAAGGAGATTGTAAAGAAAGAGATTGAAGAGAAAAAGATTGAGAAGAAGGAGATTGGGAATACAGAGATTGATGGTAAAGAGATTGGTAATAGGGAGATTGTAAGTAATGAGATTGAAGAGAAAAAGATTGAGAAGAAGGAGATTGGGAATACAGAGGTTGCTGGAAAAGAGATTGGTAATAAGGAGATTGTAAAGAAAGAGATTGAAGAGAAAAAGATTGAGGAGAGGGAGATTGGAAATACAGAGGTTGCTGGAAAAGAGATTGGTAATAAGGAGATTGTAAAGAAGGAGATTGAAGAGAAAAAGATTGAGGAGAGGGAGATTGGGATTACAGAGGTTGTTGGAAAAGAGATTGGTAATAAGGAGATTGTAAAGAAGGAGATTGAAGAGAAAAAGATTGCTGATAAGGAGGTTGGGAAAACAGATAATAATAAAGGCTCATCCTCGGAACTAACGGTAAATGGGGTTGTTCAAAATTACGAAAACAGCTATCAACAATCGACTTATATTTCTGAAAAACAAGTTGTTGTATTGGGTGAAGCACGAATGAAATCCAACTTTTCTTTTGCAGTTTTAAAGAAATCAATAGAAAATTATCTTTCTATTTCTCAAATTGGTTTAGAAAGAGCTCGTGATAT
>JAQUGA010000115.1:6490-7848 GCA_028684405.1 Bacteroidales bacterium
CTGAAAAACAAGTTGTTGTATTGGGTGAAGCACGAATGAAATCCAACTTTTCTTTTGCAGTTTTAAAGAAATCAATAGAAAATTATCTTTCTATTTCTCAAATTGGTTTAGAAAGAGCTCGTGATATTGTTATTCATCTTAACAATCATTTCCTTAACGAGGCTTCGCTCAGCGGTTTTGAAGGCAGATATACATTGTCATCCAGTATAAATGTAGCAGCCATTACAGAAAACATAGATAAACTAAATAACATTCCTTTGGAATTTCTTCTTGCCAATTCGTTCCCTATAAAATCGAAAAAAATGGGTGTGGGGATTGCTTTTCAACAAATTCGTGGGACAAGTTATAATTCCTTGCTTTTTAATGTGTCGCTCGCCAAACAATTTACATTAAATCGGAACAATACTTTGCTTATTGGGGGTGGAATAAACACAGCTAGTGTTGATAAATTAGATGTGATGGGACCCGATTATCCATGGACGCAGAGTCCAAACTTGTTAAACAATGAAAATCAATTAATTTCTTTGAATTTGGGAATGCGATTTGTTCATAAATCTATTTATGCAAGTTTATCTACATCAAACATATACAGATATGCTTTTACCAAAGATGTTGACAAAAGCATCAGTCCATTTACTCTTCATTTTGCTTCCGGTGGAAGATTGCGATTAAACGAAAAATGGTCGCTGAATCCTTCAGTAAACTATCGTTTTATGGCTCATAATAGAAGCTCTTATGCGACACCTTATCTTAGTTTGAGCAAACGAAATAAGATTTATTTTGGAGTGCATAGCGAAAATTTCAACTCTGCGGGAGCTCATTTCGGATTTCAAGCCTTCCATAAACTCGATTGTTATATGCGAGCTGGATACAGCTTGAATGAAGAGCTTAGAAACCTTTACGGTTCTATTCATTACACCGAAGTAGGAATAAAATTGGGAATCGGACAGTTTCAAAAATAAGGGAATTGGTTTATAGGACCATTTCATTTTCTTCTACTCTCTCGCAGATAATAAATTCAATTTTCATTAGTTTTTTTATGGATTAATATCTGCTCTGCTAGATTTTATGATTTAGAGTAATGTAGCTTTCTTAATTTATAGTATGGCAATGTCATAATAATTAGATTGGTAGGCGTGGCTATACCCTTTGTAATGTGTAGGCTACGGAAAAGTAGTGATCTAAGAAAAAGAAAGAAGCTGAACTGTAAAAACTCCAAACCCAACAGAAAAGTTTGTTCTTTTGACTTGTTGAAAAAAATAAGAACTTTATTTTGTTATGGAGAAAACAAAATGAGATTGGAATTTGTTATAACGACAATTATTAATTTAAAAATCACTATTGTCCGATAAAAAATA
>JAQUGA010000116.1 GCA_028684405.1 Bacteroidales bacterium
GATAGAAGGGAACAGTATCATCGATAATACTTTTCAAACGGGAGGATATTCTGGAGTGTATTGTAAATTTACATCTTCCAATAAAACTAATTTTTATTTTGATGATATATATATTGGACCTATTTATAAAGATGTTACTCCTCCCAGTTTAGTGTCGATTACTCCAATAACTTCCAATAAGCTTTCGGTCAAGTTTTCTGAATCGTTGAAAGCATCAACCGCACTAAATACTGCAAATTATGTGGTAGACCAATCGGTTGGTTCTCCAATTACTGCTAGTTTTGATCCACTTTCTTCACAAAAAGTAGAACTTGAGTTTTTGAACGATTTTACGCCAAATTTTCTTTATCATTTGAATATTAACAATATACAGGATTTGGCGGGAAATGAAATGGAAACTGTTAATGTTCCTTTCTCATTATACACTCCTTCAACATGGGATGTGTTGATTCATGAAATTATGGCCGATCCCGATCCCGTTGTTGGATTGCCTTCTGCTGAATATATAGAGTTGTATAACAATACTCAATTACCGATAAATTTGAATGGATGGATTTTGCAAATTGGTTCGATCAGTAGGGTTTTGCCTGCTTTTACTTTAAATGCTGGTGGCTTTGTAATCATTACGGCTGCAGCCAACAGCGACGCTTTGTCTGCATATGGAAATGTGATCTCCGTTTCGTCTATGCAAATAACAAATAGCGGACAAACCATCACATTGTTTAGTCCTGAAAATGATGTAATTCATACGCTCACATTTTCTGATTCATGGTACAAAAACAGTGTCAAAAAAGAGGGTGGATGGTCGCTTGAAATGATTGATCCCATGAATCCATGTGCAGGAATATCAAATTGGACTGCCTCTATTGATCCCAAAGGTGGAACTCCTGGAACTCAGAATTCAGTTCATGGTTCAAACCCCGACCTTATTAATCCCGCATTGTCAAGTGTGGTTGTAATTGAAGAAAATGCATTGCGGGTTTTCTTTTCAGAGAGGATGGATCCTCAAAGTTTGCAAAACCTGAATGCATTCCATGTTGATCATGCTATTGGAAACCCCGTTTCTGTGCAGCTTAATTTGCCCCTTAATAATTATTTAAACTTAGTTTTTGCTCAGGATTTTGTTCAAAATAAAATATATACATTGTCTATTGTTGACACATTAACCGATTGCGTTGGAAATATGATTCCACTAAATAGTCAAATTATTTTTGCGATGCCAACTCAGGCCGCTGAAGGGGACTTAGTCATCAATGAAATTTTGTCAAACCCACCCGCTGGAGGAGTTGATTATATTGAAATATACAACCGTTCGGATAAATATATTGATTTGTCAAACCTTAAATTAGGTTCAATTACAAGCTCTACTCAATTGATTAATATCGCTCCTGATGGATTTGTCCTTTTCCCTAATGAATATTTGTTATTATCATCAAATACGGATGCTGTTAAGGCAAGCTATACCACTTATTCTGATAAGAATTTTATTCAAATGAGTTCATTTCCATCCTATAATAATGACGATGGAAAAGTATTTATTCAGGATATTTCAGGTACCAATATCGATTATGTTGAGTACAATGTAAGCATGCACTATCCTTTGTTGCGTACTACAAAAGGGGTCTCCTACGAGCGAATCAATCCCGATCGTCCCAGCATGGATGCCTCAAATTGGTTTTCTGCATCTTCGGCGGTTGGATATGGTACGCCAGGATATAAAAATTCGCAATTTTCAGATTTCACTGCTGAGGATGAATTATTTACAATAGAACCCAAGATTTTCACCCCTGATAATGATGGCGTGGATGATTTATTATTCATTCTTTACAAATTGCCAGAATCTGGATACAGAGCCAATATTTGGATTTATTCATCCGCCGGACATCGCGTTAAGCATTTGGTAAACAATGAATTGTTGTCTATGGAAGGCAATATTGTGTGGGATGGAACATCTGAGGATAATTTAAGAACTCCAGCTGGCATTTATGTAATTGCAATTGAGTTATGGAATATTAAAGGCGAAGTTAAGAGGTATAAGAAGACCGCTACTTTAGGTGTTCGTTTTAAATAGTGGCAGTCCATAATGCCCGATAACAGCGTTGTTTTTGAAAACTTTCTTAATCATTTACTCTAGTAAACTCCTAAGAAAGTTTACAAAATTGCCTCGTTCTCGAGCATTCTAACCAGCCACTCGGTCTTTAGTTAGTCGGGCTCCGACTATCCTGCCAGCTATAGATAGTTGTATGATATCAAACTTTTCCGAGTTCTCTTTTATTCCTTTTTAGAATTTTCCAATTCATATATTTTTTCACCAATAAGCATGGTGTATAAGTCTTTGATTTCCAAACCAATGGCTCTTGCTTGTTGAGGGACTATGCTATTTGCAGATTGTCCGGGAATGGTGTTTACTTCGAGAAAAAACATACCATTTTCATTAAAAATATAATCAAAACGAACCACTCCTTTACAGTTGAGGCGAGTATAAAGATATCCTGAAGTCTCTCTGCATCTTTTGGCGACCTCTTCGTCAATTTCGGCAGGCGTAATTTCGTCAGCCATACCTTTTGTGTATTTTGCTTCGTAATCGAAATACTCTCTTTTGCTAATTATTTCGGTAATGGGAAGGACGAAAATTTGATCTCTTTGTTTCATAACACCACACGTAATTTCTCGGCCTTGGATAAATTCTTCAATTAAAATTTGATCGTCGTGCTGAAAAGCCAGTTTTATTGCAGCTTCGAGTTCCTCTTTTTTGTTAACTTTCGACATGCCAACGCTGGAGCCAGAATTGCATGGTTTTACAAAGCAAGGCAGTCCAGTTACCTTCAGTATAGTGTCCAAATTAAATTTCTCATTTTTGAAAAGATGTACCGATTCTGCAGTCGTTACCCCATAGGAACGAACGACGCGATTGCAGTAGTTTTTATTGAAGGTGAGAGCGGAGGTTAACACATCGCTTCCAATATATGGAATTTTCATCAATTCAAAATACGCTTGCAAAATGCCGTTCTCGCCCGGAGTGCCGTGAATGGCAATATAAACAAAGTCGAAAAGCTCTTTTTTACCATTGATGGTCAAGCTAAAATCATTTTTGTCAATGTTTACGTGCAGACCTTTTTCTGTTTCGTAGGTCCACTCTTTTCCTGTGATGTGGATAATTTTAGAGGTGAAAAATTGAGGGTCTAAATTGAGTTTTATAAGAGCTGCACTTTGGATAGATATGTCGTATTCTCCAGAATCTCCGCCGGCAAGAATGGCTATGTTTGTTTTCATTTGATGTTTTTTAAGCTAAAAAATAGATTACAGATAACAAAAGTAGCACGATTTTGATTTGATTGAATTGTGAGATTGTAAAATTATCACCAAATTGATGTTTGAAACTTATTGTTTTACCGAATTAAACTAACCGAGCCAGATATTCTTTTTTCTTCGGAATCAGAAAAACGTTCTCGATAACGAATTATCCAATAATACACTCCTTCCGAAACTTCTTTTCCGTTTAGTTTCCCATCCCATCCAGTGACGTAATCAGTTGTTTCAAAAAGAGGAGTTCCCCAGCGATTATAAATTATCATGACAAAACTTTCAATAGCAGATGCTTTAGGAATAAATAGGTCATTATAGCCGTCTCCGTTGGGAGTGAATACGTTGGGAACTATAATGTCGGGACAATCAATTATTTCGATGGTGTCACTTTCCATACAATTATCATCACCGTATTTTACCCAGTAAATGCCTGCTTGGTTTACGGAAATGGAGGATGTTTGAGCGCCATTGCTCCAAGTATATGGATAGTTTCCAATGTTTTGACCGGCATCCAAAATCAGTGATTCAGTGTTGCAAATACTGAGATCTTCGCCCAAATCAATGGGTAATAATGGAGTCACAGAAACGGTAATTGAAGAATTGGCGGTGCATCCTGCGTCATCGCTAACGGTTACAGAATAGATGCCTGCTTGGTTTACTTGGATGCTGGGAGTGTTTTGCCCTGTGTTCCAAACATACGTTGAAAAGGTATTACCTGGGTTAAGAGTGAGCGTAAAATCGCTTTCGCAAAATACAGTATCATTGCCTAGATTAATAACTGTTGTTGAACCAAAATTGATAGTTGCAGATTGTGTTGTCTGACAACCATTTTCATCCGTAACGGTAAGGGAATATTGACCGCTTTGGTGAATGGTTGTATTTTGTGTAAAAGTGTTGTTTGACCAAACATAATTATTCATTCCTGCAGGACCAAATAAGGTATGTTCCGTTTGATTACAAATCAGAGTATCGTTTAGTGTAAAAATTGGATTTGGATAAACATTTAGGAAATGCGTAGCTGAATAAGTGCAAGCATTTGTATCTGTTGCAGTTACACTATATATGCCTGATTGATTAGCTTGAATGGTATTTGTTATTTCATTCGTCGACCAAAGATATGAATCAAAGCCAGTATTTGCTGTCAGATTAACCACTGTTCCTTCACAAGTGGCCGTGTCACCGCCAATTGTAAAATCAGTCGGTGGTAAAATAAGGATTGAAATAGAATCTGTTACATTTCCACATTCGCTAAATACCGTGACCGAATAAGTTCCGCTTGCATCAATGGTGCGTTGAGGTACTGTGGAGGCATCGTTCCATAAATAACCAGTTGCCAATGGATGAGAAGCATCTAACACCAAGGTGTTCCCAGGACATAAAATGGTATCTAATCCAAGGTTAATTACAGGATAGGTGCCAATGGTAACGCTTACCTCATCAGTGGAGGTGCATCCATGATGGTCGGTAACAGTAACCGAATAGGTGGTTGGTGCGTTTGGAGAAACTGTAATTTGTTGGGTGTTCGAAACAGGAATGGTATTCCATTGGTAACTTTCTCCTCCAGAAGCCGTGAGTGTAATTTCTGAGGCATCGCAGCTGAGCGTGTCATTTCCAGCAAAAGCCTGCGGTTGACTGATTGTGATAAGGGTTGTGTCTTTGCCTGGACAAAGTGGTGAAAATGAGATGTCGTCGAGGGCAAAATCGTTGCCAGATATAGAAGTATTCATGTTTACAATACATATCCTGGCACTGGTATTGTATTGAGAATTCCAAATTTCATAAAACTGATTCCACTCGCAAGCGACTGAGGATGCGTTGAAAGGGCTTCCAAGTAATTGTCCATTTATGGAAAATTGCAAAGTTGCTGGGTTTTGTGGATGCATGGTTGATAGCCATGTGGAAAAGGCATAATCCGTATTTGGCATTACTTGCTGAGTTTGGCACCAAACATCTACATTTTCTATATTGGCTCCATTGACAATCAGCATATTTCCTGGGCTGGCATGATATTGCCCATTGCATTCCCACCATGCGGAGTTGGCATTACTAGGAAAATCTGTGATTGCATAATGTCCGTCGTTCATTCCTCCAGGACCACCGTAATATGTAGGATAAAAAGTATATTCGCTCGAAAACCCTGTATTTCCTGCAGAAAAATCACCATTAATAATCAAGTTGGCTGTGGGAGCTTTGGCTGTTACAATAAATTCAGTTGTATTGTTGGGAGATGCTGTGGGATTGGAGATTAGATTGCTGCCGGTAATTTCCGAGGAAGGTTCCCATGCATAATATACACCGCCCGTAGCGGTCAATCCAACACTTTGTCCATGACAAATGGTGTCGTTCTCTCCAGCGGAAATAATAGGAGATGGGTAGATGGATTGAATGACAAAATAATTGGTATCGCTTTGGTTCAATGCATCAGTAATAATTACGCGGTAGTTCCCCGGTGTTAAATTAGACAGAATAGAGTCATTGTTTGCAATTATCTGATTTTCCGTTATGTTGTACCATTGATACGAATATGGCTTTTGTCCTCCAGTGGCCAATACTTTGGCTGCTCCAGTGCTTGTGTTGCTACATAATTCGTTGGTAATATCTACTACTTGAGCCCTGAACTCAGAAGAGGTTGAAAAGGCTCTAATTTTCAAGTTGTCGATTCCAAAAGCGGGATTAATTCGGCTGCTACCGCTTGTAAAACCAAAACGAACAACAAGTGCAGAATTATTTAATAATTGAGGAACATGGTTGGAGTGAATCGTAATATTTGTCCAGGTTGATTGGTTGTTAAAATAGTGTCGCGGGTTTGTTATGGTTGTATAGTTTTGACCTCCGTCATTGCTAATTTGCATGAATCCATAATTGTTGTTATTTCCGCCACAAATCCAGTCAAAGCTCACCACTACCGAGTCGAACCCAAGAGTGTTAATGGCAGAAGTCAAATTTGCATACACTGTTTCGGAAGGGCTTGTAGGGACTTGGCAGGCACAGGTTCCGCCATAAAGAGGAATAGAAACATTGCTATAAACATGCAAGTAATTACCGTTGCCATTGTTTGGGGTATTAGCGGTGAGTGTTCCCGAACAAATGTATTGATTATTAATAATCCATTTATTGGTTTTTGTGCCTAAGTTCCAGTGTGTTGTCTCGTTAAAGTTAGTAGAATATAAAAGATATTCAGATATTTGAGCGTGCGTCTCCAATCCGAGAAAAGTTAAGAATAATGAAAATAATATATTAAAATATGCTTTACTCATATAATAAAAGACGCACAATTAATTATTATAGTTGTACGAAAAAATAGATTAATCACAATTGCAGGTTCTGGAAAAATGAATTATGGTATTTGGAAGCAAGTCTTTAATGTTGTTCTGATGAGTTTGGGACATATAAATAACCCGAAGATCCAACTCTTTTAACATATCTTTAAGTTTTGCTGTTTCAGGGGGTAATTCAATAATCAAATTGCTCCATAAATCGATATATTCAATTTTTTTTAAATTACCAATGCTGGCTGGCAAGTATGAGATATCATTTCGGTTGAGGATGAGGTGTGTTAGATTTTCGAGACTTCCGATATCATCCGAAATACTTGCAATTTTGTTGTTGGAACAATCTAATACTTCTAGGTTTACCAATTCATCAATTTGAGTCGGAATTGCTTTAATGCGGTTTTTGCTTAGTATTAGTTCTTTGAGATTTGTCATTTGAAAAACCTCTTCGGGAAAAGCCCTTAATTTTTTCTTTTTTAAATGCAGGCGTTTTACCTCCTTCGGGTTTTGCATTGCTTCCTTCAGGGAGGAGTATATTTTTTCACTCTGAAAATCTTTTTGATATTGTGTTTTTTGCGAAAAACTATTTCCACAAAAAAAAAGCGTTACGAATGTCAAGAAAAGAACTTTTTGCATATCAATAAATTTACATTGTATTCAGATACAAAAGTACATTTTTTTCATCTTCTTTCAACTGCTCTTTTAACTCTTCTACGGAGTTGAATTTAAGTTGATTTCGCATTCTTTTTAGAAAGTGAACTTCAATTTCTTCTCCATATATTTCAGATTGAAAATCGAAAATATGTACTTCCATAGTGATGCTTTCGTCATTAAAAGTGGGCTTATTTCCGACATTCATCATGCCAAAAAAAACACGATTGTTTTGAATCACTCTTACTGCATAAACTCCTGGAATAGGGATGGGGCAAGTTGTTGATTGCAAGATGTTTGCTGTAGGAAAATTGATAAGTCGTCCAATTTTCCTGCCATGCACAACTTCTCCTTTAATAGCATAGTCCTTTTTGCTATTTTTCTTATAATCTTCTATATTAATAAAACTAGTCATTTTTGAAATGTATGTAGATTTAAATATTAGTTAGTAAAAGTGCTCAAAAAACGGTCAAAAATAGAAAATAGTTTCTACTTGTTTGTTTTTTTAAGAAAAAATCATTTACTTTGGGCTTCATTTTCAGGAGTAAAAATAAAACAACATAATATTATGTCTCAAGAAAGTAAAGGGAGAATATCTCAAATCATTG
>JAQUGA010000117.1 GCA_028684405.1 Bacteroidales bacterium
TTTAGATCTGACTGTAAACGATGTTGTTACACCCGGAACCTGTGCAAATAACTACACCATCACTCGCACTTGGACTGCCACTGATGTTTGTGGAAACAGTTCAACCAGCACTCAAATTATTACGGTTGATGATAATACTCCTCCTGTAATATTGAATTGTCCTGATTCTCAAATGTTTTGTAGTACTAATTCTGGGATTTACAATGTTCCAACAATTAGCGTTTCTGATAATTGTATTGGAGAAATAACAACTATATTCAATATATCGGGTGCAACGAATAGAAATGGAATTGGAAATGACGCAAGTGGCGTTTTTGAAATTGGCACTTCTACCGTAGTCTGGACCGTTACTGATGTTTGTAACAATGAATCAACGTGTTCCGTAATTGTCACCATTGATGAAACACTTCTTCCAACATTTAGTCAATTAGGCCCCTTTTGCATTGCTTCTTCTCCAGATACGTTTCCAAATGTTTCCTTGAACGGTGTTATTGGCTCATGGAGTCCAGATGTAATAAATGCTGATTTAGTAGGTACAGTGGAATATTTGTTTACTCCTGATGCAGATCAGTGTGCTACTCTGGCAAGTATGAATGTCGAAATTATTGAAATTACTCTAGATGTCACTACAAGCAATCCTATATGTTTTGGCGGAAACGGAAGTATTGGTTTCGCCTCAAGTGGCAGTAATGGCACCTATTCATATACTGTTAACGGATCACCTGCAACAAATCCTCATTCAGCAGTAGCGAGTACATACACTGTTGCTGTTTCAGATGGAACTTGTTCTGCATCCCAAAATGTTACTTTAGTTCAGCCTCTATTGTTGGATGCTTCTTATACGAAAACGAATGTAACATGCAATGGAGATAGCAATGGAGCCATAGATGTAACCGTTGAAGGCGGAACGACTCCCTATTCTTTTGCTTGGAGTGATGGAAATATGGCAACAGAAGATAGAACAGGCTTAGTTGCAGGTACATATTCTGTAGTTGTTAGCGATGCCAATGGATGTAGTTTTACTATTAGTAATATTGTAATCACACAGCCTCAAGCAGTAAGTGTTACCGGAGTAATTTCGAATGTCTCTTGCAATAATGGAACCAATGGAGGCGTTGTAACAACGACAATTGGTGGAAATACAGGAAACTATACTTACTTATGGTCTTCATTGCAGCAAACGGCAAGTATTAGCAATGTTGGTGCGGGAACGTATGCTGTAACAGCAACGGACGCTCAAGCTTGTACAGGAACTGCTAGTTTTGTGATAAATCAACCAGAAGAAATTAGTATTACTTCTCAGATAAGCAATCCTAGCTGTCATGCTTTGACAAATGGAGAAGTGCTCTTGACAGTTAGCGGCGGAACACCAAGCTATTCATATCAGTGGAATCCGACGGGAAGTGGAGGCAGTGAAGCAGAAAACTTAAGTGGTGTCGGAGTGGGAACGTATAGTGTAACCGTAACTGATTCATTGTTATGTTCTTCCACGGCAACGTACACATTAATAGAACCCTCTATTTTATCTGTTTCTGAAACATCTATAAATACAACTTGTGATTTGCCAAATGGCTCGATAAGCATAACTGCAAATGGAGGAACTCCTGCTTATACGTATCAATGGGACGCAAATGCTTTGAATGCAACAACAGCGGAGGTTTCGAATTTGAGCAATCAATCCTACACACTTACGGTAACAGATGCAAACCAATGTACCATTGAAAAAACAATAGAAGTGGGACGGGATATTCCTCCAACTTTAAGTTTGGTTGAGCAAATTAATGAAACATGTTCCGATAGCAATGCAGAAATTACAGTTGAAGTTTCGGATGGTCGTCCCGACTATACTTATTCATGGAGCTGTAATTTGGGATATAATAATCCGACTATTGGTAATCTTTCTGCTGGAACTCATATCGCTATTGTAACTGATGCAGATGGTTGTACAGATTCTTTAATAATTTTAATAACCAATCACGAAGAACCGCAAGTCCAAATAGTCTCGATAAGTCCAGCGCATTGCGATCAGGCTGATGGTGCAGCTCGTTTGGAAGTCACTGGAGGTAGTGCAAGTTACAGCTATGATTGGGGAACTACGCCAGCACGTACATCAAATTATGAAACTCAATTAATGGGAAATCACTATACGGTTACCGTAAGTGATGGCGTTTGTGATGTTGAGATTATTGTGGATGTTCCCAATTTGCCAGGTCCCACGGTGAATGCTTCCGCAAATCCAAGTGAAGCCTATGTTTCTAGATCACTAATTCGTTTTAATGACGGCTCTACTGGAGCTACTTCTTGGAACTGGGATTTCGGTAACGGACAATATTCAACAGATCGAAAACCTTCCTATAATTATGAACATGCAGGAACATATGATGTAATTCTGACAGTAATAGATGATTATGGTTGTTCGGCTTCAGATACGGTTCAAATAGTCATTCATGAAGGCTTAGTAGTTTGGATTCCAGATGCATTTACGCCAAATGGGGATGGACTAAATGACTCTTTCGGACCCCGAGCAAAAGGTATGAGCTTGGATGATTATGAAATGGTAATTCTCGACCGTTGGGGGAAACTCGCATTTATTACGAACGACTATTATCAGCATTGGGATGGAACCATATATGGGCAAAGAGTGGAAGTAAACTCGATTTATTTATACAAAATTACGATTAAAGATGTTTTGGGTAAAAAACATCTTTATTCTGGTAGAGTAAGTTTAATCTATTGATTTGATTCGTTTATGTTCCAGTCATTGCGAAATGTAGTAGGATTTTAAGTCGCGAAATTGCATTTCTGTTGACAAATATAGATACTTATTATTTTAATTTAAAAAAAACACCTGCAAGCAAACCTATAGCTTTCATGCAGGTGTTTTTCTTATGCACTGGTTTTAAATTTAAATCGCCAGAAGAGCTTTTTCCTTCTTGTTCGTCATTTTCATAAGAACGCCGGTGAGAACAATGCAGATGCACAAAGAGCAGCCCGCAATAATAAATGACATGTTATGACTTCCTGTATTTGCAAACAGCATTTGTGAGATTCGGCTGAAAATAAATCCACCCAATCCCCAAGCCGTCATTAAAACACCGAAATTTAATCCGAAGTTTTTCATCCCCCAAAATCCTTTTGTAAAAGCTGGGAAAAGAGAGAGGTTGGTGCCATAATTAAAGCCAATAAATGTGGCTAAAAGAACAATAATAAATGCAGATGCCGTATCATTTAGGAAAAGTGCTGATAAAAACATCAAAGAAGTTTGAAATACAAGAACAATCAGAAGCGTTAGGTTTTTAGTGATTTTATCGGAAACAATTCCAGCAACAAGTCTACCCGAGGCATTCCCAATTGCCATTATGGCAACAGCAATAAAAGCGGTACTGCCCAAACTTGCTTTTGCCATTCCCGAAATGTTCCCAATGGTCATCAAGCCGGCTCCAGAACCAATAAAAAAGATTAACCACATAAGATAAAATTCGGGAACTCGCAGCATCACACGTGCGCCATAGTCCTTTGCAAGCATTGCAACACTTGCTTTGTCGCCAACTTCTTTTTTTGTAGGTTTGTCTTCAGCCACATAGCCTTCGGGTGGGTTTTGTAGGAAAAATGCAAGACCCACTACAATGATAATAAATGAAATCCCAAAAATCAACATGGTGGTTTGAAGTCCAAAGTTTTTGACTAAAACGGAAGCGATGGGAGCAATAAATACGGGTGCCAGTCCAAATCCGGAAACTACAATTCCTGCAATAAGTCCTGTTTTTGCGGATGAAAACCATTTTAAAGCGGCCGGAGTTGTTGCAGAATAGCCAAAACCAATTCCTGTTCCTCCCAAAATGCCAAATCCAATGATCCATAAATGATAATTGGTGCTTAAGGAGGCAATAATAAAACCAATTCCAACCAATAATCCTCCAATTTTTGCCGTAAATGCAGGTCCTTTTTTATCTTGTAAGGTGCCAGCAAACATCATGGAAAAAGCAAACGATAATATACAAACAGCATAGGGATCGTTTAGGGAAATGACGTCCCAATCAAAAGAGCCTTCGCCTCCAATTTGAATGGATTGAGAAATCGATTCTTTTAAAACACTCCATGCATATAAAATTCCTAATGCAAGGTTGATAAATAATCCCGACATGGTGACAATCCATCCTCTGTTTTTAACTTCTGTGTTGTTCATTTTTTTGTTAAGATGTTGGTTGTTAATTGTTTTTGTTTGTAGTTTTGAGAAAAAAAATCGATTTGAGTCGGCAAAAATAAATTTTAATTAAGGTATTAAAAAATACTTCATGGTTAATTAATACATAAATATCACAAAGCTCTGTTTAACTGCATTTTAATGGTTTGATATTGTTGCATAACAAGGGGGTAATTGTGCTTTAATTTACAATTTAAAATGCTCTATAAGGGATGTTCCAATTGGATTTGATTCTTTCAGTCTGTTTCTTTTTTAGTATCTTTGTCTCCTTAATTGAGCAATAATATAAATGTATGATTTTGTACGAAAGAATGATGCGAAGGTGTTTTGAGTTGGCTCAAAAAGGTCTCGGTAATGTGGCACCCAATCCTATGGTAGGATGCGTAATTGCATTGGACGACCAAATAATAGGAGAGGGATATCATCAGAAATATGGGGGTGCACATGCTGAGGTCAACGCTATTCGAAGTGTGAAAGATGTAGAATTACTTAAAAAAGCGACACTGTATGTCAATCTAGAACCCTGCTCACATCATGGACAAACGCCCCCTTGCTCCGATTTGATTAATAAAATGGGAATTCCAAAACTCATTATCTCAAATTTAGACCCCAATCCAAAAGTTGCAGGAAAAGGTGTGAAACAATTAAAAAGCAATGGCATAGAGGTCATATCCGGAGTACTCGAAAAGGAAGGAGATATTGTAAATCAACGTTTTTTCACTTTTCATCGAAAAAAAAGACCTTATATTATTCTCAAATGGGCTAAAACCCTTGATGGCTTTATGGACATTGATCGCAGCGATCCAGACAAAAAACATCATTATTGGATAACAAATCCCGAATTAAAACAGTGGGTTCATAAATGGCGATCCGAAGAAACGGCCATTGTAATTGGTGCTCAAACAGCCATAAATGATAATCCCATGCTAAATGTTCGAGAGTGGGAAGGAACAAATCCCATCCGAATTGTGGTGACAAAAGACAACGAACTCCCCACTAATCTATCTGTTTTTAATAATCTTGCAAAAACAATCATTTTTACAAGTTTAAACCTAAAGTATCCTGGAGAAAATACTTCAACAATTCAACTAAAACCAGAAGACATGTTTTTGGAAAATGTTTTATTTGAATTATATAAGCTTGATATTCAGTCTGTTTTTGTGGAAGGAGGATTTCAATTATTAAAAAGCTTGATTGATATAAATATATGGGACGAAGCCAGAGTTTTGACTGGAAATAAATATTTTCAGAAAGGGCAGTACGCACCAGTTTTGCCGCACCAAGCAGTGAAAAAAACAATCATTAATAAGGATTTTTTCGAACTTTATATAAACCATAATAATATAGAGGTATGATACTTTTAATTTCCGCCATTGTTGCCTATATTTTAATTTACATCTGTTTTAAGCTCATCGATGTATTTAAAATTGACAATACAGTTTCCATTTTATGGAATTATTTGGTGGCTTCACTCACAGGTTTTTTGGTTTTTGGTGTTGATTTTCAAGCTCTTATTTCTGCTCCATGGCTGCCAATTGCCATTGTGGTTGGACTTATTTTTTATGGTGTTTTTCATCTTTTTGCCATTTGTTCTCAAAAAATAAGCATCACCATGACGGCGATGTCGAGTAAAATGTCGGTAATAATTCCGGTAACGGCATCTTTGATTATTTTTAGTGAAATGCTGACTACTGTCAAAATAATCGGAATTGCCCTTACGCTTTTATCGCTTTTTTTAATCTTAAAACCCGACCGAAAAAATCCGATTGATAAAAAATATCGAATTGTTCCTATATTAATTTTTATTTTTACGGGAATTTCGGATACACTGATAAAAGTAGCTCAGTCGAATCATGGAATAACAGATGCTATTGATTCGGCCCGTTTTGTGAGCACTCTTTTTGGAATATCCTTTTTGGTAGCATTGCTCGCCGCACCATTTGTGAAAGTAAATGCCAAATCTTATTTTAAACCCAAAAATGTACTCGGAGGTTTAATTCTTGGATTGGTCAACTTTTTTGCGGTCTTTTTGTTTACCTATTCCATGATAAATTATGATGGAAGTTATTTCTTCCCCATATTTAATTCGGGAGTAGTTGCTGGATCAGCATTGATGGGCTTTGTGTTTTTTAAAGAACGTTTGACCAAAATCAATTTAATTGGTTTGTTGTTGGCAACCATTGCCATAATTACCATGAATTTGTAAGTATGTTTGAAGATGAATATAATACGATTTCTGGTTTTTCTCAAGGAATTTATCGCGAGAGAGGAAGTCGTTTTATCGCCTTGGCGTATCCCGTAAGCACGGAAAATGAAGTGAAAGAAATTTTACAAAGCATCAAAAAAGAGTACAATAGTGCTCGTCATTGGTGTTATGCATATCGATTGGGCTGGGACAAATCAGCCTATCGCATGAACGATGATGGAGAGCCTTCAGGCACTGCAGGAAAGCCAATTTATGGTCAAATTTTGTCCCACGATTTAACCAATGTTCTGATTGTAGTAGTGCGATATTTTGGTGGCATTAAATTGGGTGTTTCTGGATTGATAGGTGCATATCGTGCCGCTACCATCGAGGCCATTCAAAATACAGAAATCATAAGCAAGCCTGTAAAAGATATAAATGAAGTGATTTTTGGCTACGAAGTCATGAACGATATTATGCCTTTGTTGAAAAAAGAGGGTGTATATATCCTTGAAACTGAATATTTTGACGAAAATGTGAAAATAGTGTTTGAAGTCAATAAGAGTTTGAGTATTTTTGTCTGTGACCAGTTGTCTGGTTTTGATAAAACGAAAGTAAAATATATTGAAACAATATAATATGAAAAAATCCATATTTCAAATTTTAGTTTTGCTTTTTATTTTTAGCTCATGTCGTACACCTCGACCCACCGAGCTTGTCTATTTTGAATCTCGGTCAATTGAGTCCATTGCTGATATTATGCCAGACACAGCCATCGAAACCGTTATTTTTCCCTACAAACAGGTTATAGAAAAAGAGATGACAAAAAGACCCGCATTTTCGGAAGATGCCATTGAAAAATCTAAACCCGTTGGGCCTTTAAATCGACTTACCGCAGATTTGGTTTTTATTTCTGCACAAGATTTTTTAATGAAAAATGATTCCTTAAAACTCGATTTTGCATTGCTCAATCATGGTGGTTTGCGAAAATCTCTTCCAAAAGGCGAAATTACCGTGGGTGATATTTATGAGTTAATGCCTTTTGATAATATGATTGGTATTGCTGAATTGGATGCAAAAACTGTTGAGGAATTATTTGATTTTTTGGCCAAATATGAAGATGGTCACCCCATTGCAAATGCTCGTTTTGACATTGCACAGGAAAAAGCATTTAATATTCTCATTAACGATAAACCATTGGATGAAAATAGAACCTATTTGATTGCAACCAATGATTATCTGTTGAGTGGAAATGATGGAATGCTTTTTTTTACGAGATCTTTGAAAATTATTAATACAAATATCATGGTTCGGACCGCTTTTTTGGAAAAGATTGATAGAGTTAATTTAAATTTATACAACAATACGGTGGGAGACAGAAAACTGAAGATTAAATAACAGAAAGGGTGC
>JAQUGA010000118.1 GCA_028684405.1 Bacteroidales bacterium
GGTATCAAATCTTAGATACTTGCTTTAGAAACACAATGCGAGATTATTCTGTTCAAAATTTGATTGAAGCGATTGATGATGTGATGGTTGAGATTGATCCCAATTATCGCGGAATTAGCCGCAAGCAGATTTATTCGGATATTAGCTTTATGAAGAGTGCGGAAGGATGGAGTGTTGATTTAGCAAAAAAGAGAAAGAATAGAAAGGTATACTATCGCTATGTAGATCCTGATTTTTCAATCAACACTACTTCTTTGCGTGAAAATGAAATCGAATTAATTCAAGAGTCGTTGAATTTTATTACTCGTTTTCAGGGAATGCCCGAGTATGATGCAATTAAGGATATAGCTTTAAAGCTCGGCTGTAGAAAACAGAAGATGTATGCCGAACCTTTTGTGATTTTTGACCATAATCCCTATTTGCATGGATTGGAAAATTTTTCTAACTTGTTTTTTGCTATTAAAAATCATCATTGCATAGATGTACATTATCAGAATTTCCATGAACCTGCAAAAATGCAGACGGTGAGTCCTTATTTTTTGAAAGAATACAATTTGAGATGGTTTTTAGTTGCCTATTCGCATCCGAAATCTGCTATTCGGATTTATGCTTTGGATAGAATTACGAAAATTGAAAAAAATAATGAAAAATATCAAGCTGAATTCAAACCTGATGTTGCTGATTTTTTTGATGATGTTATTGGTGTGACTCGTTTTGAAGAGTTTGATGTTGAAGAGTATGTGCTCAAAATTGATAAAAGTTCTTGCTTTTATGTGCTAACGAAACCTCTGCATCATTCTCAAAAAGTAATCGAAAAGAACGAAGATTATATCATATTTTCGGTAAAACTTAAATATAATTACGAATTTCAAAAATTGGTGCTTTCCTTTGGTTGCGCCTTGGAAGTGCTTAAACCTTATTGGTTTCGTTTGCAAATTATTGAGGTAGTTAATAAAATGAAAGATGTTTATAAACAATAATTATCCACTAAGTTAATATTTTGGATAATTGAGCTATATCGTGTTATTCAGTAAAGTTAATTTCAACCCATAATTTTTTAATAAAATATCTAATCAGTTGTGAAGATACACTTCACACATATGCAGTAGCTTTGCATATTGTTAGTAACTTTATTTATAATAAACAGTATAAATATTTTGTCTAATTGGAAAATATGTGTAATTTGTGCCTTCATTTTTGTTTTCAAAAAATTATCTTAATATGAAGAGAATAAGGGTCTTGAAGATTGAGTTTGAGGATGAAGTACAAGTATATGAAATTCCAGCTTTTCGAGCTGCTGTAATAGAACAGACTGGTAGACAGTTTGATATGTTTCATAATCATGCTGATAATAAATCTATTTATCGATACCCATTGATTCAATATAAGAGAATTTTTAAGCATCCTGCCATTATTTGCATCGATGAAGGAGTAGATCAATTGCATCATTTTTTTGAAAATAAGGGACAAATTATCTTTTTGGGTGATAAAGAGTATGAACTGAAAGTGGGGAAACTTAATTTGAATCAGTTTACTATGCAGGTTTGGGATACCATGTTTTATTATACCATTGAAAATTGGATTGCATTGAATGAGGAAAACTATTCAAAATACAGAAAAATTGATCTGTTAAAAGAGCAAATTGAATTTTTAGAAAAAACATTAACGGCAAATATTTTAGCATTTGCCAAAGGCATTGAATGGAACGTTGACAAAGAGATAAAGGTCAATATTACTAATTTGGATGAACCCAAAGTGATAAAAGTTAAAAACAACCGATTTATGGCATTTAATGTCGCATTTAAAACCAATGTTTTTTGCCCAATTTTATTGGATTGGGTAAATCGGTGAGCAAAGGTTTTGGAATTGTAAAACAGAAAAAAGAGAGAAATTAATAGATAAAATATTTAATTAATTATGACAAATACAAAGTTTTTATATGGAGCTTCTATTCAAGGGATACAAGGCTTCATTTTCAAGACGAATAAGTTGAAGGAGATAGTTGGGGCCAGCGAATTGGTGGAACAAATTTGTACAGATTTGTTTTATAATGTAGCCAATATTAAAAAGGATGATAAAAATATTATTCTAAGTGCAGCGGGTAATATTAAATATGTTTTTAATGACATGCAAAAATGCAAGGATTTTGTGAAAACTTTCCCCAAAGAAGTTTCTGAATTAGCTCCTGGTATAACAATAAGCCAAGCTGTTGTTGAATTTGAAGGAAATGAATTGTCAAATAGCATTCAACTTTTAGAGGATAAATTAAAAGCACAAAGAAATTTAGTTCCAACTCCATTTGAAATTGGATTTATGGGATTGGAGAGAGCAAGGCGAACAAATGGAGTGGCTGTAAAATTTATTGAAAAAGAAGCACTTGATGGTGCAACATTAGCAAAAAGAGATGCAAGTGTCAATAATATTGCTCTTTTTGAAAAGATGGCAGGCTTTAAGCCGAAAGGGTCTGAATTGGCTTTAGATACTGAAGATATTACTAAGTCAGGAAAAAATTCATGGATTGCTATTATACATGCAGACGGAAATGGTTTAGGACAAATTATCCAAAATAAAGGAAAAGAACTTGTAGAAAAGAACTTGTTTGCAGATTTTTCAAAAGCAATTGACGATTCTACTAAGAATGCAGTAAAAAAAAGCTTTTGAAGAAGTAGTTCTGGTTAATAGGAAGAGTTTTGATAGATTTCCAGTAAGACCTATAGTCATTGGAGGAGACGATTTAACAGTTATCATTAGAGCAGATTTAGCACTTGATTTTACGAAGGTGTTTTTAGAAAACTTTGAATTAGAATCTTCGAAGATATTTAAAAAAATCGGTTTGAAAGAGTATGAAAATGGATTAACGGCTTGTGCTGGTATTGCTTTTATAAAAGAATCATATCCATTGCATTACGGATTAGGTTTAGCAGAAAAATTATGTTCCGATGCAAAAAAGAGAGTTAAAGAATTTGATTCAACTGGAAAATTATTGGATCCAAAATATAATGATATTCCCAAATCGGCTCTTGCATTTTACAAAGTACAGGAGTCGTTTATCGAAGATTTGAAAATTTTAAAAGAAAGAACATTAAAAACAAGTAGTGGATTGGATTACTACAAAGGACCTTATCTCTTGGAAGAAATTGATAAATTGAATAGAAAATTGAATATTATTCAAGAGGAAGCAGATAAAAATGAAAAGACTAAAGCTGTCGGTAAATTACGACAAATAGTTTCTGAAACATATAAAGATACTTCTACTTCAATTTTTATGATGAAAAGAATGAAAGAAGTAAATGAAGATTTTTATATAGCTCTAGAACTTGATAATGAATTAACGGCTATTGAAAATAATCGCACATCACAATTACTAGATTTAATAACCTTACACAGTTTTAATTATGGAAACAAAGAGAATTAATTATACTATTACTTTTTTAAGTGATTGGCATGCAGGTTCGGGATTAAGTTCGGGTGCTGATGCAGATGCTGTTGTAATAAAAGATAAAAACAATTTGCCTTATTTGCCTGGTAAAACCATTAAAGGCTTACTTAAAGATGTTTTTGAAGATTTTAGAGAGGTTCAGCCAAATTTAATCGACTCCGGTTTTGTGAAAAAATATTTTGGAGAATATAATGAAAAAGGAAAAATATCGGATGCAGGATCTTTATTCTTCGCGAATGCTGAACTAAATGAAAATGAAAAGAATGAAATTACTGAACAGATGAGTAGTTTTCTGTATCGAAATTTAGCTTCTACTCGCATAGATGAAAAAGGCGTTGCAGAAAAACACTCATTAAGAACCATGCAAGTAAGTATTCCATTAGTTTTAGAAGGATACATTGATGGTGTTATTGATACGGATATTGTGAAATTTGAAAAAGCCCTGAATTGCATTCGTCATTTGGGCGTAAATAGAAACCGTGGATTAGGTCGTTGTAAATTTGAAATTAAAGCTAATTAGTTATGAAAGAGATATTTTATAAAGTAACACTTTTATCGGATGTTGTTTTGAACTCAAGCCTCGCAACAGAGGGGAATATGACGACTCTAGATTATATACCCGGTAGTAATTTTCTGGGAATCGTAGCAGGAAAATTGTATGATAAAAAGCTAAAAAAAGGATTATCTGAAGAAACATTTTCAATTTTTCATTCTGGAAAAGTTCGTTTTGGAGATGCAACGATTTCAAAAGATAATTGTATTTCATATGCCTTGCCCTCAATGTTTTTTATGGACAAATTAAGCAAAGAAATAGGAACTGATCCAGTATATTTAGATTATTTAATTGATCGAAGCAATCCTCCAAGCGACCTAAACGGCAATCGATTACAACTTAAGCAACAGCGTGATGGATATTTACTTACTAATGGATTAGTAATAAAAGAAATTGAAAAATCATTTGCGATAAAATCTGCTCAAGATAGAGATACTAGAACATCTAAAAGCGGTGCCATGTTTGGTTTTGAATCTTTAAATAAGGGTCTCGAATTTATATTTTCCATACAATTTGATGAAGAATCTTTTATTGATGAAATTAATCAAGTAATTGAGGGTAATCATCGTTTAGGAAAATCAAAAAATGCAGAGTTTGGACAGATTCATATTGAAAAAATGCCAACTCAGCCCCAAATTATTAATTCATTTAAAGCTAACGATTACGTTTTGGTTTATGCTCAAAGTAATTTGTGTTTTATAGACGAATCTGGAATGCCAAATTATCAACCAACAGCAGCGCAACTAGGATTAAATAAAGAAGCAGAAGTTGGCTGGGACAAATCTCAAATTAGAACCTATTCTTATTCGCCTTGGAATTTTAAACGAAACACAAGCAATACTCAGCGAGATTGCATTTTAAAAGGTTCCGTTTTTTATGTAACAGGGGCTAAAATAACAAGTAATACTAAAACGGTTGGCATTCATCAAGCTGAAGGATTCGGAAAAGTAATTTATAATCCACTATTTTTAGAAGGAGATGAAAAGGCAAAATGCAAATTTAGCTTGAGTAAATATCTTAATTCAAATAATAAAATAGAAAGTACTCAAAAAGTGCCTTCCACAGTTTTGTCAAAATATCTTTTAAGAAAATTAGATAGCAATAGATTAGAAAAAGAAATTTCAGAAGCTGTTCAAAAAAATGTGTACCCCTATTCAGATGATATAACTCGTTTGAAGAAAATTACTTCAAGCCAGTGGGGTGGTATTAGAGCTTATGCTACTAAAACAAAAGATTTTGATGAACTTTTAAAACAGTTGTTTGATAAAGAAATAGGCTATTTAACCCATGGCGTTGCTTATGAAAAGCATTGGGGTAAAAATCGAGATCTAAATCTAAATGCATTTCAGGAAATTTGCAATAAAAACCGTCATCATGGAACCCAATTTGTAGCAAAATTTGCAGCCGAAATGGCAAAAGAAAGTAGGAAACTTAATAAAAAATGATTATGAATACACACAGATATATTGCTAGGTTTATAGTAGAGGCGGAAACTCCGCTTTTTGTTGGTTCTGGTGAAGCGTCCCTGTTAAAAGATGCTTTAGTACAGAAAGATTGCAATGGATTTCCAATGATTTTAGGCACTTCACTAGCGGGTGTATTAAGACATTCTTTAGTTAAGAATGATTGGATTGAACGAGTTTTTGGTTATGCAAAGCGTGATAAAGGCACTGGTTCATTATTGAAAGTAAGTTCGGCATACATGATGCTAAATGGGAATGAAGTTTCGGAAGTAATCTTGGAAAGTATCGATGCAGAGTTATTTGATAGATTTTCAAATTTACCATCACGACAACATGTGAGAATTACGGAAAAAGGTGTTGCTGCTGAACAAGGTTTGTTCGATAATGAGGTTGTTTACAAAGGAACTCGTTTTGTTTTTGAACTTGAATTAAAAGGAAACTCTCAAGATGAAAAATACTGGAATAACATTGTTAGGCAAGTTAAAAGTCCAACTTTTAGAATTGGTTCAGGCACTAGGAACGGCTATGGAAGTTTAAGTGTGATTTCAATTTTTGAGAAAACATTTGACTTGACTAAAATTGAAGATTTTGAAAGTTATGTAAGTTTTAATCCGTCTTTTAATTCAGAACTCGATTTTAGTAAAGTTGAGTATGAAAAAGATAACAATCAAAACTCGGACTTTATCAAATATACTTTAAATCTTAAGCCAGATTCGTTTTTTATTTTTAGTGAAGGTTTTGGAGACGAAGAGGCAGATAATCGTCCGTTGGAAGAAGAAATTGTCATATACAAGAATGGTAAAATTGATTTTGAAAAACAAACTGTAATCCCAGCAAGTTCAATAAAAGGAGCCATTTCTCATCGTGTAGCTTTTAATTATAATAAGTTGACAAAACAATTTGCGGACGTAGGCGGAGCAAAAACAGGTGTAGAGAACGAAGCTGTTGCTGCTTTATTTGGCAAAGCAGGAAAAGATGTAGCCGATCCTCAGGCTGGAAATGTTTTTATCAATGATTTTTATTATTCAGATGATAAAATTGCAAACGATAAAATATTAAATCATGTTGCTATTGACCGTTTTACTGGCGGTGCAATGGATGGTGCTTTGTTTAGTGAAAAAGTGTCTTTTTTGAAAGGTGGTGATTTTTGTTTTGATGTTTATGTACAACATTCTAATGATGGCAAAATACTGGAATCGCTTGAAAATACTCTAATTGATATTTGTAAAGGCTTATTACCACTTGGCGGAATGACAACTAAAGGTCACGGTATGTTTACAGGTAAACTCTTGAAAAATGGGGAAGAAATTTTCAATTACTATAAAAAGGAGGAGTTATGCTAGATTTTATAAAAAGATATAATTCGATAAAAGAAATTCCAAATAGAAACTACGAAGGTTATGTTTGGTTATCAAATGAAAAAAAACCGTTTAACATACCTGATGAATCATTTGATTTTTTGACGGTTGAAGCCAATCCGTTTGTAGTTGAGGCACTATTATTTGATAAGAACGAAAATAAATCAATTCATGTTCAACATTCAGGTGAATATCAGATTTTTGAGTATGATTTGAGTAAACTTGAAAAATCAAACTTAGTTGAAAAAGAGTATCTTCCACATCGACTTAAAGATGTGGAAAAAGTTCTTATTAAACAAATTTGGTTGCCGGAAAAAGATGAAAATTGTGCCGGATTTGATGTGTTAAAATTAAAAGCAATTGTTTTTTGTGGATTTAAAAATAAGGAGAAATAATTATGAGTATAAAATCACCATATAATTTTGTGCCTGCACCAAGCGAAAATGAGGTTTTTAAACCCGATTGGGCAGATCAAGTAAGTCATGATATTCCTTTTTCTGACGGCGAAAGCGGAGAAATTGAGTTGAAAATAACTGCAATGTCCCCGCTTTTTATCCGAAATGGACATAAAAAAGATGATAAAACAAATGATTTCTCTCATTACATTGATGAAAATGGAGAAAAAAATTATTTCATTCCAGGTTCATCACTAAAAGGGATGTTTCGGAATGTGTTGGAGATTATGAGTTTTTCGAGGATGAATAAAAATCTGGTGAATGATGATAGGTATTCTTTTAGAGATTTAACTAATGAAAGTTTATATCTTAAATCATATAGATCAAACGATGTTAATTGTGGATGGCTTAAAGAAGACGAATCCGGCAAATGGAATATTATTGATTGCGGTAAGCCAGAACGTATTTCTCATCAAGAGATTGATGAAGTTTTTAATACGAATTTTGAGAAGCAGTTTGAGTATAAATTTGATAAGAAACTTTTG
>JAQUGA010000119.1 GCA_028684405.1 Bacteroidales bacterium
TGTTTCGCAGTATCAGTCAGGAGATAATACCGCTATCTTTGCTTTTGTGATGATTCCGGTTCGAACGCCGCAAAGAAGGGCTTTCGAGGAAACAGCAAGCGTTTAGTCCTAGACTAAGCCGCTAATGCGTAGTTATTATTTTCGCCGTTTAGGGCTTGAAAGTTGGCTTTTACGGAACCTTCTTACAACGTCCGACATGCTTACATACCCTTACTCATGCTGTCAAAACCAAGTCAACCCCATAAGTTTATGTTATGTAGTGCAAAGATACAACAAATTATCGCATTATCGTCACCGAACCTGAAAAATATTGGTGTCGACCTTCAAAACCAATTTGTTGTGCTGCTTTCATGAGTGTTAATACATAATAATAAGTACCATCTGCGATGCCTTTTCCATCCCAATCGTTTTGGTAATTATTTGTAGAATACACCTTTTTACCCCAACGATTGTATATTTCAAGTTGTGAATATGGGTAATTTATCAAATTGTCAATAACAAAATAGTCGTTCGTGCCATCTCCATTGGGTGTGAAAATATTAGGAATGGTAATCTCGCATGGAATAAACATCAGTGTAATGGAAGAAGAAGCCGTGCAAAACGCATTTGCAACTTCTACAGAATAGTTGCCCGAGCCAATGTTGGTGTCGGCAATAATCATTGCCGTATTTCCAATAAATGCTCCATTAAATTTCCATTCTATGGACTCATAACTAGAACTAACTTGCAATATTCTGTTTTCGTAGTCGCAAATTTCTTCTCCAGGACCCAAGTTTACTTCTGGTTGTTGGTGCACCGTAACCTGAACTGTGTCGTAGATGGTGCCACATATATTATTCATAATTAGTTTGTATTGAGTAGTTTGGCTTGGCACTACTGTAATCGGATTGTTTTCGTAGCCCTCCCAATAAACTAAACCATCGAAATTTGCTAATAAAGTCACCGCCTTACCACTGCAAATGGCTGTATCGCTATTGACTGTATAGAGCAAGCTGCCAACCAGTACTTTTACACTATCGATGGCATGATTTCCGCAAGGGTCTGAGACGGTTAATGTGTAAGTTGTTGAAACGGGTGGCACTACATCTTGTTGTAGTGTTGCGACTCCGTTACTCCACTCGTACGTAAACGGTGGTAAGCCGCCTTGAATAGTGGGTGTAAGAAAACCAATTCCTCCATCGCAGAGCAGTTGGTCTTCCGACATCGTTAATTCAATGGGTGGGTTTCCATGAATTGGAATATATAATGTGTCGAAGGCACCAGAGCAACCAAAACCAGGAATAATGACCATGATGGTATCTACTTCGTTTAATTGATTGTTGGGAAGTGCAATAATTTGCACCACAGCTGAATCCTGACCAGGAGGAATAATTACTGAATCGGAAGGGAAAACAAGATAGTCGACACCTTGGGTAGGATTGCCAGTGAAAAGATATTGGATGACAACGGTATCAGCATACGTCTCTGGTAAATGGAAAACCAAGCTGGCATCCGAACATCCACTGATTATGGTATTGGAAACAATATCAGATTCAAAATTTAAATCATAACTCATCCCCATGCTTGAAAAACTATTCGCTTCAATAAATACGCCTGAATCGTAGATCCCGTCCACAACATCTCCGATGGCCAATTTAATGTGATAGGATTGACAAGGCACAACAGCAATGGTAGCAGTAAGGATAGTTGTCATCGCATCGTATCCAATATGTGGATTGCTGGTTTCCATTGAACCATAGTTGTTATGAATGTAATATTGGCAATTATTACAAGGTCCTGTAGGAGCCGTGTTGTTAGCAGAGTTTCCATTGTTAACATTATTGATAGCAACAGGAAGAGTGGTTCCTGGAATAATCGCAATGTTTTTATGGGTATAGTTTCCGCCAGATGGATTTGGACCACTAATGAAAAAACCAAAAACATCATTAAAAGATGCATTTACAAAATTTGCATATTCTTCGGAAGCAAAAACATAGCGAAACACCAAGGTGTCGTTTATCGGGGTAAAATCAAATTCCAAAACACATCTATCTTTAACTGTACCTGTGGCAATCCCTGCTAATTGAGGGTCGGAACCAAGGTTGTTATCGGTGCTTAACATGGCACTAGGTGCACCATTATAAGCATTTCTATTCACTTCATTCGCCTTTCCTGTTGTTAGTAATATACCCTCTGTGAACCCAAGATTGGTTGGAGTGCTCCCCGTCGAAAAAGTTGCCCATGCAACATTGGCACCTGTATATTGAAAGTTGGATGCTGTAACTCCTTGTCCAACCAATATGTCTTGAACTGCATAAGCAGCTGTGGGATTAGGAGAGATAATTAATTGTGCTGTTGCAGAATAAAGAATTGTAACAAACAAAAAGAAAATGGAGGTTTTTTTCATGCTAAGATCGTGTTTGAAGTATAACATTTATCACTAATACTATAACTAAGGACGAGTTTTGACGCCCAAACGTTGTCCAAAAATACAAAAAAAATACATTTAAGCAATTGTTTTTAAAGATATTATTTTGGTAATCAGAAAAAGTGTATTTTTACTAAAATAAAAACCACGTTTATGAAAAATAGATTTTTTATTGTAAGTTTATTGCTTTTGTTCTCGACAAATTCATTTTATGCGCAAACGGCACTTACTTCTTCTATGATGCCATTGGCTGGTGATACCATTCATTATCGCAATGTCATGATTTTTTCAGGGGATGCTGAATTATCCGGCGCAAACTATCTTTGGGATATGTCTAGTTCTGTCGGAAATAGATGGTTGGCTGATACTTTTGTAACGGTAACATCAACTCCATTGGTATATAATGTTGCATTCAACAATCCGGTCTTTCCAAAATACAAAGCTTCGTGTGCTTCAAAACAGGCAAATATTAAAATCCCCCTTACTGCTTTTGAATTTAGCAATATTTATAACTATTATAAACTAACAGAAGGTTCTGATTTTTCACAAGTTGGAATGGCGATTACCGTTAATAATGTCCCTATTCCAATTCGGTTTGACAATATTGACAATATGTATAATTTCCCTTTTGAATTTGGCGATTTTGATAGTTGTTATAGTTCATATAGTATTTCTATTCCCTCTTTTGGACATTATTCACGCAAGCAAACAAGATTGAACTATTTTGATGGCTATGGTACTTTAATTACTCCCGTGGACACTTTCTTTGATGCCATTAGAATAAAAACGGTAATTCAGGCCAGAGATAGTGTTTATATTGATCAATATAGCATTCCTATTGCTTTTAATACCAATACTACGGAATATAAATGGTTTGCCCACGGATTTCGTGGACCTGTTGCACAGATTTCTAGGGTTTCAGGACAAGGATCTACCTTAAATAGTTTCAAATATCGAGATACTCCAGTACATTCTACTAATATTAAAGAAGATGAAGTTTTAATTAGTAAAATCTCACCCAATCCATTTCATGATAAATTATCATTGACTTTTAGTCATTCTGCTAATTTTGATTTGCAACTGTATGCTTTAAATGGACAAATATTGTGGAAAAGTTAAGTTCTGCAAACCGATGTGTATGCACTTCCTCAAGATGTTTTGAATGGACTGTCCAAGGGTGTCTATTTTATTCTCTTAAGCAATGATTCAAAAACCGAGATTCACCAGATCATTAAGTATTAGTGTCTTTATAATAATCGCAAAATTCTGAGATTCCGCAGTTTTTACAATCTGGTTTTTGTGCTTTGCATACATAGCGCCCATGAAGAATGAGCCAGTGATGGGCTACAGACCAAAGTTCTTTAGGAATATGTTTGTTCAACTGTTTTTCTGTTTCCAAGGGTGTTGTTGACTTTTTAACTAACCCAATTCTGTTGGAAACTCTAAAAACATGTGTGTCAACAGCAATGGCTGGAATATTGAAAACCACAGAAGCCACTACATTAGCTGTTTTGCGACCTACACCGGGAAGTTTTTGTAACTCTTCGATAGAATTAGGAATTTCACCATTGTACTCTTCACATACTTTTTTCGCCATGCCCAATAAGCTTTTTGCTTTATTATTGGGGTAGGAGCATGGTTTTATATGTTCGTAGATTAAATTAATATCAGCATTCGCAAGGGCTTCAAGGGTCGGAAATTGTTTGAAAAAAGGAGGGGTTATGATGTTTACTCTTTTGTCAGTACATTGGGCTGAAAGGATGACTGCCACAATTAATTCATACGGAGACTTGTAGTTTAATTCGGTTTTCGCATCCGGCATATGATTTGCAAAATAGTCGAGAACCTTTGCGTATTTTTCCTTGATTTTCATCTTTTTTTTTCAAAAGTATAGAATTTTATCGAATTATCACTTTTTGACAAACAAAATTGAAAACATGGTGTTTACTAATAAAAAGATTATGAAAGATAACGTTTCTTTGGTTGTTTTAGAAGTATATCAAAATAATTTTAAGGCTCATATTGTCAAATCCTTGCTGGAAAGTAATGGGATTGACTGTGCTGTTTATGAAGATAATTTTGCATCGGTTTTACCCGTTCATGACTCTTCTAGTTCGGGCGTTAAAATTATGGTAAGAGAAGATGATTTTGAAAAGGCATTTGCAATTTTGCAACAATCAAATGAAATTTCTGAAGATTTTGATGAACATCTGCAATAGTACTATTTAGTGTTTTCTTGCAAATATTATTTAGGACTGTATTATTATTTGGGCTCTCCCTCCAATAATAATATGATTTTCTGTTTGTTCACAAAAAAGCTCTCCTCCTTCTTTTGAACGCTGTTTTGCGTGTAGTTTATGGTTTCCCAAACGTCTACTCCAGTAAGGAACCAGCGAACAGTGTGCAGATCCGGTAACAGGGTCTTCGAAAATGCTGGCTTGTGGTGTGAAGAATCGAGAAACGAAATCGCAAGCTTCTCCTTTTGCAGTTACACAAATTCCACCAGGATCGATGTTTATTGTATTTAGTTTTTCTGAGTCGACTTGAAGGTTTGAAATTTCATCTTCCGAATCGTATACTAAAATATAATCTCTGGATTTGAGAATCTCTTTAGGTTTTATGCTTAAAGAATCTAAAATAATTTGAGGACAAGAAGTTTGAATGGGGGTGCGAATTGGAAATGCCATAAAAATTATTCCCTCGCGCTTTTCTATTTCTAAATCACCACTTTGGGATGAGAAAATAAATGAATCGCTTTTTGCTATTTTCTCTTCAAATAAAACATGAGCTGCTGCTAAGGTGGCGTGTCCGCATAAATCCATTTCAATTTCTGGTGTAAACCAGCGAATTTCAAAATTATTTTCTTTTAATAGAACAAAAACGGTTTCGGGAACCGCATTTTTTGCTGAAATTTCTTTTAGTTCGGTGTCGCTCAGCCATTCGTAAAGTAATATTACACAAGCTGGACTTCCGGCTAAGTCTTTTCCAACAAAGGCATGAACCAAATATGTTTTCATTCGGTTCATTTTTTAGCGTTTAATAATTCCATAAAATAAAATATTGAGCAGTTCGTCAACCTTTAAATTAATGTCTAAATTGATGTTTTTGATAAAAAACGGTATTTCTAATCCTCTTTGAGCCGACATTATGGCTTGGGTTACATTGTCGCTGTTTTCAAAACTAAATATTTTTTTTTCTATACCCTCTTCCAAAATCGATTTTATAATGGAAAATTCTTGCTGATCGTATTTTATTCGAATGTTTTCTACATAGGCTACACTGTCGAAAAACTCATTTTTAAGAGCGTCATAAAAAACAGCTACATGTTTGATGCGATTCATTCGAGTACTCAGGTATAGGCGAAGTTTGTGTTGAGGATCATGGGTGGTTTTTAAAATTTCACGCAAACTTTCCATTAAGGACGTAAATTCATATTCTACGACTTCGTTAAAGATTTCCTCTTTATTTTTGAAGTAATAATAAATTGAGCTGGATCCTCTTTTGCACGCTTTTGCAATGTCTTCGATATTGGTTTTTTTGAAACCATATTTTGCAAATATGTCAGCACTGATTTTTATTATCTGCATCCGAGCATCTTCCTGATTGTTTTTATCTTTTTGAGTATCATCAAATAATTCTTTTTTCATACTTTGCTATTTAGTGTCTATAATAAAACTAAGTGATTGATAAGAAAACGTCAAATTCGAGGCTTTCGAAACAACGAATTTAGAGAGTTTACTAGTGTAAATGACCTGAATTTGTTGTTAGAATAACGATGATGTTGGCGTTTTCTTGCAAACACTAGTTAAGGGATGATACATTGGTCAATGTTCCATTGAAACACCATGATGAACTCTTGATCATTATGTCTCTTTTTGTTGTGCTCTGTTATCTTTTGCATAAAAGCATTGGTTTTTTCCTCTTTTCTGGTTTGGATAAATATTCCGCTATTGTATCCCGGCCAAACAGCATCATTCATGCGTGGGTCGCCAATAATGGTTTTTGATTTCATCTCTTCAATAATTTGATAATTGTTAAAACCGATCTCTTTTAACCAGTTTTTCATCTCTTCCAAAAGGGCAACGGTGAAGGTTGCATATATCATTTCCATGATGTTTGTTTTTTGATTTTATCTTGTTTTATTTTTTTTGCTTCCATGCTTGAGTAAACAACCGGAACGAATATCAGAGTAATGAGTGTAGAAACGGACAATCCGCCAATCATGGTTATGCCCAATGGTGACCAGATTTCCGACCCCATACTTGTGCTTACGGCCATCGGCAACATGGCCAAAATGGTTGTAAAAGTGGTCATTAAAACAGGACGCAAACGCGAACGTCCAGCTTCTTGCACGGCTTCGCTGATTGAATATCCTCTTTTTCGAAGAAGATTGGTGTAGTCAATTAATACAATTCCATTGTTGACAACGATTCCCAATAACATAATGATACCGGTAAATGTGACAATGCTTAAGGTGGTTCCCGAAACTAAAAAACCAATGATAACACCTGTGATGGTGAATGGAACCGTGAATAAAATAATAAATGGATGTGTTAATGATTTGAATAGAGCCGCCATAATCATATAAACGAGCATCAAACCAATCAGAAAAGCCAAAATCAAACTGTCGAATGAAGTTGCTTGGTCACCGATTTGTCCTGCATGTTGCACTTCGATACTGGGGTCGATATTGAGTCCCTTTACAATTTCTTCTGTTTTTTTCCCTGCTTCTCCCAAAGAAGTGTTTTTGATGTCTGCTGAAATTTTGAATACTCTCTGTTGGCTCTCTCTGGAAATTTCCTGATAACTGGCCGAAGTCTCAACGTGAGCAATGTCGCCAAGTCTGATTTGGTTTCCACGCATGGTAGTCAATCGAATATCAAGGATTTTGTTAATATCACTTACCGAAGATGAATCATATTTGACAAGAATAGCCATGTCTTGATTGTCGATGTTGATTTTTCCAGCTTCTGCTCCATAAATGCTCTGACGAACTTGCATGGATGCTGAAAGACTGTTGATGTTGTAGGCAGCTGCTTTTTGTTTGTCAATAATGAAATTAATTTCTGGTTTATTTCGGCTCGATGGAATTTCGATATTATAAAATGTAGGATCTTTTTTAAGTGCATCTATGATTAATGAAGCCGCTTCGTCAAGTTTGGTGAAATCATTACCAAATAGTTTGATTTCAATTGGTTTTACGTTTCCAAGAACAACGGCTGATAAAATACTACCACCG
>JAQUGA010000120.1 GCA_028684405.1 Bacteroidales bacterium
CCGCATATAATATTTTCAAATACAGTGTATTGGAATCAAAATCATCCCATTGTGGATGGATGTAATAATTATATATTGCGTTTGAAAAATACATTTCGCTGTATTTTTGCTTATAAAAGGGAGATTTTTTGTCTGTTTCGGCAGTATAATAATCTCGCCATAGCCAGAATGGTTCGAGTTCGTGCATTAGTAACTAATGTTGAAAGTCGTGGTATCAAATGCGGGACAGTAAATGTTTTCGGAAAAGGTTTTTACTTCGCTGTGCTTTAGAACTGTCCAAGAAATTTTAGCATTTTTGTTGCCGTATAATTTACATTTTGAAGTGTTCGAGTATATCATCCCTCTTCCTACCGTTGGATTGTTGTTGCAACAGTCGTAACAAAGAGGGGTCTCTTCCGAATCGTATTTAAATGTAATTTTATCGCTGTCGTCATACGGATCGGTGTTGTTTACAACCATCTTCAACCAAGCCACAGGGTTAATGTTTAAGTTTTTCGTCACCTTGCTGCCTTTGGAAATATCATCTGCGATGTATTCCTGAGAGCTTTCAAAGTAATTATACTTGAAAAGTGTAATTTTATATTTCCCAACCGTTTGCCAGTCTGTATTGATTTCATAAAATCCATTCGCATCTGTTTTGGCAGATGCAATGTCTGAAAAACCGGAAGAGTAGGCGCCACCTTGTAAAATTGTTCCTTGCAAATTGACAGTTACTCCTTCAATCTTGTTGCCAGACGCATCGGTTATTGTCCCCGAAACTTGAATTGTTCTATCGTCTTTCTTGCACGCATTCAATATGAATAATCCTATTGTTGCAATGCTGAAAAGAAAAAATAGTCTTTTTATTTTATCCAAATTTCTCATTTTATGATGTATTTATGAATGTTTAAGCATCGTTTAAAAATTTATCGACAATCCGATTATGCCGTTCAGGCTTTGAAATTGGCGGAAAATCTCTTCTTGTTTAATTTCTGGTTTATACCATTCTCGCATGTATGAAATACGCATATATTGCCATTCAACACCCGCTTTAACTTCTACATTTGGCGAAAGTGCATAGGCAAAATTAAAGTTGATTAATGCCGAGAAACCGATATTTGAACTATTTGCATTTGAAAATTGATGCTCTACCAATTGATATCCATATCCAGCAACCAAAGAAGTGTCTGAATGTTTTACTGTAGTTTTTGGAATTTGAGTATAAATAACTCCAGCATTGGTCATTAATTGGGCACTTATACGCTCTTCAATGGTGAAATTGAAAAGAAATGAAGCCATCATTGAGTTTATTGACCACATTGGGGTTGTTACTGTTTCGGGGTGTTTATAGCGCAAAGCATATTTCCTGTTATTAACTGGAAATATCGAATAGTTGGAGTAGACACCTAAGCCAACGGTAGGGCTTCCCTTTAGAAGAAAATGTGCGTAAACGTGTCCCGTTAGGCCAATGTTGGTATATTCTTCTGCTTTTAATTCCATTCCTGGATTGGCAATTCCAGTTCCAAAACCAATATTCCAGCTCTTGTCTTTTAGTCCAGTGGGGAGCGTTTCTCGGCCACCACGGCGAGCGTTCTTTATAGGGCTTTTTGCCTGACTGGTGGTTTTTTTGGTTTTTTTATGAGGACTTGTTACAGCTTGTGATTCGGCATAAGGCATAATGCCTATAATTAGCAGAAAAATTAGAAGTTTAATTGGGTTTTTCATATATTTATACATCAAAGCGTTATCACTTGCAAAGATATTTTATTTATAATTAGTAATGTACTCTTATCGGGTTTTTAACAACGCTAATGGATTCTTTTATTATTACCGTGAAAATATAGAACGTTTTAAAAACTCTGATTAATTAAACGGTTTTATGAAGGAATAGAGCATTTTTATCTCTTCTGGCCAAATTTCCTGGTTGGGAGTCTCTAAAATCAGAGGGATGTTATCAAAACGGGAATCGTTCATTATGCATTTAAAAACTTCTGTTCCTATCGTTCCTTTTCCAATGCTTTCGTGGCGGTCTACACGACTTCCAAATGGTTTTTTGGAATCGTTCATGTGCATGCCTTTCAGATATTTAAAACCGATTACTTTCTCGAAATGAGCAAATGTCTTTTCAAAAGCTTCAGCATTTGAGAGGTCGTATCCAGCGGAAAAACTATGACAGGTGTCGATGCAAACTCCAACTCTGGATTTGTCTTCAATATTATCAATAATAAAAGCAATTTGCTCAAAAGTGTGACCCATATTGGTTCCTTGTCCTGCCGTGTTTTCAATTACAGCACTTACACCTTTGGTTTTATCCAAGCTCAAATTTATCGATTCGGCAATGGTTTTCAAACAGGTCTCTTCGTCTATTTTGTTGAGATGACTTCCTGGATGAAAGTTGAGGCGATCTAATCCCAAAAGTTCGCATCTTTGCAGTTCGTCCAAAAAAGCAGCTCTTGATTTTTCCAGAGCTTCAACTTCGGGATGTCCTAAATTAATCAAATAGCTGTCGTGTGGAAGTATCTGAAATGGCTGATATTCAAATTTTTCGCACAATTCCTTGAAGCTAGCAATGCTTTTTTTGCTCAAAGGGGGTGCAACCCACTGACGTTGATTTTTAGTAAAAAGGGCAAATGCTTTTGCACCGATGGCGTGAGCGTTGAGAACTGCGTTTTCAACGCCTCCCGCTGCACTAACGTGAGCTCCTACAAATTTCATTTTATCATTTTTTAAAATTCAATACTATAACAAAGGGATCTTTGAAAATGTTTTTCTAATCCTTAAAATACTTGAGCCGAATGCTATCGTCTTCCGTTTCGGCATAGCTGAATAGGCGAATCCAATCACCAGTGTTGATATATTTTGTTTGTTCATTAATATCCATTTCAAGGGCAAGATGTCGATGTCCGAAGATGAAATAGTCAAACTTCTCTTTTTTGATTGTCTCTTTGATGTATAAAATTAAAAACTCTTTCTCATCTCCATGGTATATTTCATCATTGGAAGCGTTGGCAGCTCTGCTTTTGCGAGAAAGATATTGAGCCAACCAGAAAGAAAAGTTGGGATGCAGGCGTGCAAAAAGCCATTGATTCGTTTTGCATTCAAAAATCCGTTTCAATATTTTATACCCAATATCCCTTGGCCCTAGTCCGTCGCCATGTCCGACAAATGTCTTTAGACCATTTATAATGAATGTTTCGGGTTTGTTCAAAACTGTAATTCCCAGTTCTTTTTTAAAATAATCACGCACCCACATGTCGTGATTTCCACAAAAAAAATAAATTTGAATGCCTTTGTCTGAAAGTTCTGCTAATTTTCCCAATAAACGAGTATATCCTCTGGGAATCACCGACTTATACTCAAACCAGAAATCAAAAATATCGCCCAGCAAAAAGAGATAATCAGCATTATTTTCAATTTCAATAAGCCATTTTACCAGTTTTTTTTCTCGTTCGAGGCTGCTCGTAAAATCTGGAACGCCTAAATGAGCATCGGAAATAAAGTAAACTTTACCGTTTATCGTGTTCATAATTGTTCTTACATTAGTATTTTATGATAGTGTGTTTTATATTTATAAGGGTTTAAAGCCTCCAAATTTAAGACAAATCTTATTCTGTCTTGAAATTTCCTGTTATTTAGGTCACTCACTCTTTGTAAGTCTTTGGAAATAAGTAGCGGAACATAAACTTCAAAAATGTCTTTTACAAAACGCAATTGAAATCCAGCTTCGTAAATAAAAACTCCTTCATTGTTAAGCTGACTTTTTGCTTTGTCGTAGGTGGCAATATCAGCAAAAATCCGAATGATGGGCACTTTGGGAATGGCGATAGAAGCATTTAATGCGATGATCCAATTTGAAACCCCGAGCGGAGTGCTCATTTTGAAACCGCCTTCGTGAATGTACATTTGATGTGCCCACAAGCCGCTTGTTTCCGATCGACCGATAAAAGTATGATCAAATAAATAATCGTTGCTTCCTACATAAGATGTTGATAATCCGTCTGCTCTAAATTGATAGTTGGGAGTATTATAAGGGTTGTAATTAAATATTTGTCCTCCGAATATTCGATATTCAAAAGTGCTTTTTTTAGCATAGAAATAGGTGTAATTATATTCTAAAGAAGCTTTATACAAGTCATTACTAAACTGTAAATCAAAGGCTAATTTTCGGGGTCGAACTTTGTGTTTTTTATTGAAGTCTAGATGTATGCGTGTAAGCTGATAATTTACTTGGTCAATAGTAGTTCTCTGACCATTACCTATTGGGTAAATTAAGTAAACCCCTTGGTTTACGAAATAGTGTCGTATTTCCATTCGGGTTTGAATATTGCGAGAAACAATATCTTTGAAATTGATTTCTATTTTTGGAGAAATTCTGGAATATTCTCTTTTTTCTCCTACAAAAAGATAGTTGTATCTTCGGGCTTCGGCTCCAATTTTAATGCTGGCAACACTTGTGTTGTGGGGTTTGAGGAGATATCCCATATCCGCATTTCCCACCCATGTATTTGTTTTGAACGACCACATTGGATTGATGACATAATCTAAATTTCGAAGAATAATGGGGTCGGAGTATAGTAAAACCCCTGGCATCCACGAATTGTATTTATTGTATCCCAAAGTAGGCATTACAAAAATGGGTGTGTAGTCAAGTTTAGAGGCGCTGTATACAAAATGAAACTTTGGCAAATCTACTTTTTTGAAAATCCCCGAAGTGCGAATGCTGTTATTGGTTTTGTTGGTTTCAATATCTGTAAACCCATGATTTACGACAATTTTTCGAGCTGAATCGTCGAGATTCAATTCGAAGGTTTGTTTGCCCTGAAATCCAATATGCCATTTTTTACTCAGTTCATTATTTTGTGAATCTAAAATGCTGATTGAAAAAGGAGCTGCTGTTCCGGTTCTGTTTTTGATTTTCAAACTGGCTTTGCTAAAAACCTCTTTGCTGGGATTTAATTTGTCTTTTTTTAGATTCACAACTTTATAATCTACTTTTCTGTTATTTTCGATAATATCTTGAAATAGCCAAGAAAGATTTTGGTTTGATTCCATTTCAAAATGATTTTGAACTATTTGTGGAGATGGATGCGTAAATTTCCAATCGCTGTAAAAATCATTCATTATTACTTTAAAAGTATATTTATTGATGGATTGCTGAAACGATTTGAATAATGGAATTGGCTTTAAGTAGCTTTGAATAAAATAGTTATCAAGACTCATTTCATCGGAGACCGAAATCATCTTCGAATCAATATTTCTCGATTGCAGATATTGTACGGCAATGTATGGCAAATAATCCGGTTTTAATTTATGAATATTAAATATTTTAAGATTGAATTTTTCGGGTAAATTCATTTGTGAATTTACCAAGTTATGATGTGGATATTTCCAATTTATATATTCATTTTCATAGAAGCTGGTAAATCCTTCATCAAGCCATGGATACTTCCGCTCGTTGAATCCAAATATTCCATAAAACCAATTGTGGGCAATTTCATGAATAATCACTCTTTCCAATCCAATATCCGAGCCACCATCTCCAATAAGCGTAATCATAGGATATTCCATTCCGCCGCCCACACCTGGAAGTCCTTCTACAGCAGTACAATGCGGATAGGGATACGGTCCAATTTCATCCGAAAAAAACCAGATAGCATGATTTACATATTCTATTGCTTTCGACCATTTTTCGCGGTTTTTGGCATGATAAAAAGTGTATGTATCTATAAATTCTTCTGTTAGAGGTAGCTTAACTGCACTTTTGTCAATAAGAAAATCTTTGTCGGCAAACCATGCAAAATCATGAATGTCTTTTTGAAAATACTGTATGGTTTTTAATTCTCCACTTTTGGTATTTAAAAAAATCAAAGTGTCACGTTTTGAATCTTCAATTCTTTGGTTAACTCGTTCTATTTCTGATGGAGTTGTGAGTTGGCCTGTGGCTGCCACCATATATTCTTCGGGCAGTGTAATTTCGACCCAAAAGCTTCCAAATTCTGAGTAAAACTCACCAATGTCCATATAGGGCATCGGATGCCAACCTTCGGAGTCATAAACGGCTGGTTTTGGGTACCATTGCGTAATGTAATATGATTGCCCGATGTGACCCAGTCGGGAAAAAGCATGCGGTATTTTTAAGAAAAATGGAGATTTAAGCACTCTTTTTTCTCTAGGCAAAATCGAATTTGGCAAAACTAGTTTTGCAATATCTGGATGCTGATTGTCGAAAATCAATCTTGAAGGAACATCGTCCACCGAAAAATCTAATTGATTAATGTATCCTTTTTGAGCTTGTTTTGAAAAATAAAAGTCGGAACTCAAAAACATTGTTTTTTGCTTTGCATAAGCAGTATAATCCGAAGAAAAGGCATTTGCCCAAAGGTGCATATAAATAAAATCCAGCGTGTCGGGGGAGTGATTTATGTATTCCATTTCTATAAAGCCAGTGAGAGTATGCAAGCTGTCGTTTAGTTTTACTCTTATTTTGTAATTGACCTCCTGCTGCCAATATTCAGCTTGACCTCGTAGTGACAAGGAAGCAATTAAAAAGAATAATAGTAAAAACTTCGTTTTCATATTTTTATTTATATTTTTTTCGTCTCTTCTTTTACAACATTGAAATCGGAGGTACGACATCGAATTTTTCCTTCGCTATCCACCAAAATAAAAGCGGGCGTTACTTTAATGTCATAGGTTTTTGCAGCCTGACTTTCAAACATTTTTTCTTCGTTGGCATTGTACGCAAAAGTCAGATTTTTTTTAGCAAACTGTAGTGCATTTTCTTCGTTTGTATCAAATGAAATTGCCAGTACTCTAGTCTGGGTTTGTTTTGCAAGTTCTTTTAATTGGGGTATGAGTTCGATGGAGCTTTTTGATATAAAACTCCAGAAAAAAAGAATTAACTTTTCACCTTTGAAAGTGCTTGGACTGATAACGCCTTTTTCGGCACTAAAAAAACTATAATCAGGAATGGGTTTTCCGATTTCGAGAGCCGCTTGATTTTTTTCATATTCCTCTAATTCATATTTAGTTTTGATGTATTTATTTGAAAAATATTCAAAATGAATATTTTCCGAAAAGTTTTTTTGTAAATTTTCGTGAATTAATTTCATCAAATTAAAGTCTTCCTTATCATTAAAAAAGCGATTTTTCCCAAGGGCTTGATAATATGCCATCACTGAAATGAGCGATTGAGAATTGTTCTTTATAACAGTGATTAGCCATTGGCGATGTTCCTCGAAAGTGTTTTGGTAGCTTTCGTCTATTGATTTTTTTGCTTCTAAATAATCATCTTGATACATGATCGTTTTCATTATTTTTGATAGCGAATCTGTGACGTCATAGCATTTGTCCAGACGGCGATTCATTTCCATAAAAATATCATTTTCTTCGGAGCCTTTCATTTCAAAAGTACGTTTGCCCATTGTGAAATTTCCGGTAAAGTATAGTTTATCGCCGCCTTTAGCTGTGAAAAGAAATGTTTCTTCGGAGCCAAACATAAGTTGATAAAAGCTCGTGCTTTTTTGTGGAATTACATACTTGAATTTTCCATTAATAATACTTGCAGAATCAATCAACTGGCTCCCGTTTGGCAGTAATTCGATGATTTTAAG
>JAQUGA010000121.1 GCA_028684405.1 Bacteroidales bacterium
AAACAACAGGTCCAGTGATTCCACAAAGACTTAATTTTTGTTGAACTTCTTCAAAACTTGAAAAATCAGGTGACGCTCCTCCCACTGTATAAGTTCCGCCGGCTAAAGCACCACCGCAAACAAATACACTATGAGTTAAGGTGTCGTTTAGATTGTTTAAATCAGTGCCTCCATTGGGATTGGAAGTCCAAAATTTTAATTCATTTAAACCAGCAGGGAAAGTTACATTGCTAGCTAGAGTTAACATTGCAGTGACTTGATCCTGATACATGGAGCCTGTCCATGCCAAAGGTCCGGCTTGTGTAACACCATTTAATGACCAATATACATCAGCAGATGTAAGAATGGTTGTTCCAGAGTTTTTAATGCGAACTTTTACATCTGACTGCTCAGTTGTAATAAGAACAGATTCTGGTTCAACAACAGCTGCCATTGCAGCATCTAAACTTATGTCTGTTTGTTGGTATCCAATTCTAACAACAGGACGTTTCGAGTAAGACCCAGTGAGTGGGGATGCGTGAGTGCCTCCACATAAATCGCCAGATGTATCTGTATAAGCAGCGTAAGAAGCCACAAAGGGTGTGCTTGTTTGCCATATAGTGGCGTTTCCACCATAATTGGAACCTGTTATTGAGTTAGCATGACATTTTTGGAAAATCAAATTGCTGGTGCCATCCCAAATAATATCAGTGGAAAATTCAAAAACATTCCAACCGGCTTGGTGATTTCCAATTAAGTTTGCCGCCGAATAAACTTCTGTTAGACCACCAACAAAGCTTGAAGGAGATACTGATAAACTGGTTTGCCCAGCTTTGATGCTGAAATTGCTAAACAATGAACCTGCGGAAGTACTAGCAGTAGCGGGATTTGTAACATAAAACGCAATGCTTTGAATAGGACCAGGCTGAATGCCAAAGTCATGAAGCTCATCTGCTCTTATGATAAACTGTACTCTATTTTGAGTATAATTATGTACAAAAGGATTGGGTTGTGTAGTAGACGCTGTTGAATCATAAAAAATTACGATTTCAGCAGGGGGTCTTTTGTTTAAGAATTTTTTGATGTCGGTAATTCTTTCATTGTTAAATTCATCTTTTGCAACAATTTGATATTCAACTGTTGTTAAATATGGTTGACTGGGAATTTCAAATGAAAAAATAGAATCATTGATTTCTGTCATAGGAGTTGTATTCCATGTGCCTGGTGCTCCTTCATTAAGTGTAATTCTGTGTTTAATATCAACAGAAGCAATGTCGGATTCATCTAGTACCTTAGCTTTTATTACCCAAGGGCCAGTTCCAAATATGGTATCTTTTGGAAAAGGAGTAATAAAAGCAATACTGGGAGGAATAATTTCGTTTTCAGAAGCTAAAATTTCGATGTTGTCAATAAGCCAACCATAAGCTGCTTCTGTTCCTGCCGTTCCTCCTTTTTGTATTCTAAAGGATATTCTTACAGAGTCTTTGTTTGCAACCAGAGATGAAATGTTGAAAACTTCAGATTTCCACCACGATTGTTGTGGTAACGTATTTATATTTGCGGCATCCCAATCAGAATATGAAGATGCGGTAAACATCGGGTTAGAACCTACGAGATAACCTCCTGTAGTTGGACGTGAGTACACATCGTCCGTTGAAGGAATGATTTGAGGCGTACCATTGCCAATAATATACCTTAATTGCGCTTGATCCGTAGGAGCAATTTTGGCAATATGCTTAAATCGCAAATATACATTGTTGTATCCCTGCGTACTAAAGATGATGGTCGTTAATTGCGTGCTTTGACCAGTATTGGCAGGCACAGCACCGCGGATAGATTTTGTCCCCTCTGCGTAATAAACAGAGTTTTGAGTCCAATCATCACTTCCTGTAACGGATGTTGTGGTAAATGAGAAAGGAAGACTTTCAAACCCCTCCTGAATCAAATATGTTTGTGAAAATAGTGGAAATGAGAACACTATCATCACCAAAAATAGATACAGTTTTTTCATGAAGATTAATTTTTGGTTATTGTTTAATTTGGTTTTACAAGACATAGACTACAAAGATAAGATAATTTCAGAATAAATTGTGTTTTTTTGTATAATAATAACAATTTTCTGCGAAAAATAATAATAAAACATTGAAAGGCAGTAGTTTATATTATTTGAGCTTGATTAACCTAGTTTTTTTTGTTATTTTTTTGTGATATTGTTTTTGGGCAATTGATTTTTGTTTTATTTTGCTGTATATTTGTTTCTATAAAATAATAAAAACAATAACATGAAAAAACTTATATTTATCTCTTCTTTTATTGCATTCTTTTTTTCAATAAATGCACAAAGTTTAGTTCTGCATCAAGGAACGCAACTTCTTACAAACGATCAGGAAATTTCCTTTCCCGTTGACATCAATACCGAAATGCTTGGTTCCCCAACAACTGCTATAAAAGTTGAAAATACGACCAATGACTACGTTTTAGTAAAGGTCAAAAAAACAATTATAGATACGGTAACCGGATCCCGAAATTCTTTTTGTTGGGGACAATGTTTTGAACCCAGAGTATATACTTCGCCAACTCCTTTGATTATTAATGAAAATGAGACCGATGAAGAGAGTTTCTTTGCTGAGTATTGGCCCAATGGAATTGCAGGAATCACCAGTGTTCGGTACACCTTTTTTATCTATGACTCAGAAATCGTAGATCCAGATATTAATTATACCGATTCCGTTAGCGTAATTATGCACTTTGTAGTTGAACCTGCCTCCGTAGAACAATATATTAAGTCAAATTCTACGCTTTCCAATGCCAGACCAAACCCAGCAAGTTCCTACACAAACATTCCGTATTCATTGCCAAATTCTTTTTCGGGCGAAGCTCAAATAGTTGTTAAAAACATTCTGGGAGCAAGCGTATATTCAGAATCTTTGAACAGCAATAATGGCAAAGTGTCATTGAATACTGCCGATTTTGAACCTGGAATTTATTTCTACCTATTGGTAATTAATGGTCAAACGCACAGTACCAAAAAACTAATCGTTAAACGAAATTAGTTTAAAAAAATATGGTTAAAAAAAAAGAGGCAAAATATTTGCCTCTTTTTTAGTTCTTCAAGCTAAATATTAAATGCTTTTTTGATTTTCTCAACAAAATCTAGTTTTTCCCAACCAAAGAACTCAACCGTTTTGAAGTATTTCACTTTGCCATCAATTACTCTTTCAGTAACGTTTTCGCCAGTGTAATAAACTTCCACTTCTTCGAAGTAAGGATCGCGACCAAAATGACCATAAGATGCAGTTGGTAAAAAGATAGGATTCTTCAATCCAAATTTTCGAACGATTGCATTTGGACTTAAATCAAATAATTCATTTACAACTTCTGCAATTTTTGCATCGCTTACTTTTTTTCCATCTCTGTCTTTTATAAGTGTTGTTCCATTTGTGTTGATAAACAATCCCACTGGTTTTGCAACGCCAATTGCGTATGCAACCTGAACCAATACTTCTTTACATACGCCAGCAGCAACTAAATTCTTCGCGATATGGCGAGTGGCATAGGCTGCAGAGCGGTCAACTTTGGATGAATCTTTTCCTGAAAAAGCACCACCACCATGAGCTGCGCGTCCGCCATAAGTATCCACAATAATTTTGCGTCCGGTTAATCCAGTGTCGCCATGAGGACCACCAATGACAAATTTTCCAGTTGGATTAACGTGCAAAGTTATATCATCGGTAAAAAGTTTTTTCACGGAAGCAGAAACCAGTTTTTTTACTCTTGGAATAAGAATGGTTCGAACGTCATTTTTAATGATCTCCAACATTTTGGCCTCTTCATCAAAATCGTCATGCTGCGTTGATATTACGATGGTATCAATTTTTTTGGCTCTGTTTTTCTCATCGTACTCAATGGTTACTTGAGATTTAGAGTCGGGGCGAAGATATTTCATTTTTTTGCCCTCTTTACGAATGGCTGCCAATTCGCGCAAAAATAAGTGAGACAGCTCAATAGGCATGGGCATATAATTGTCCATCTCGTCGCAAGCATAGCCAAACATCATTCCTTGGTCGCCAGCTCCCTGGTTTTCAGGGTCTTCGCGTTCAACTCCTTGGTTGATGTCGGGGGATTGTTCGTGAATGGCCGAAATAACGCCACAAGATGCACTGTCAAAACGATATTCTGCTTTTGTATATCCAATTTGTTCGATGACCGACCTGGCAATTTCATCAACGTGAACATAACCTGTGGTTTTTACTTCGCCTGCACAAAAGGTCAATCCAGTTGTTACAAGTGTTTCGCATGCTACTTTCGAATTGGGATCGTGTTTTAAAAACTCGTCTAAAAGGGCATCTGAAATTTGATCACTTACTTTGTCGGGGTGACCTTCCGAAACTGATTCTGAGGTAAATAGATATCCCATCTTTTTTCAATTTTAATGATTAAACATAAAAACTTAAATGAAAAGAAGGTGATTGTAAAGACAGGTAAAAATGGTTTAGCATTTTTTTTGTGTGGTTGCAATCAATCAAATCTTTCCACATTTTTCGTTTGCAAAATTATATAATATTAGAACATGAAACAAAATTTAGTCCTATTTGTTTGTTAATTGTTGGAATACATCTTCCAATCGATGTTTTTCTGTTTGAAGTGATACAATTGTATAGTTATTGCTAACGGCCCATTTAAAAACGGTACTTCGGGCATCAAAATTTTTCTTTGTGTCAATTCTGTATTTGTTGTTTCCTAAGTTTTTGGTGCCCAAAACTCCATCAATCTTCATTAGACCATTTATGGCAACTTCGTTTTCAAATTCTACCAAAACAGAAACATTCCCCGAAAACAAATCATTAATACTTGCAGTATCGGTGTTGGCAACAATTTCTCCTTGATTGATAATAATTACTTTGTCGCAGATTGCTTCTACTTCCTGCATAATGTGTGTAGAAAGCAAAACTGTTTTTTCTTTTCCAATCTCTTTTATTAAATTCCGAATTTCTACAATTTGATTTGGATCTAAGCCAGAAGTAGGTTCGTCCAAAATTAGAATTTCAGGATTGTGCAACAAAGCTTGAGCCAATCCAACGCGCTGACGAAATCCCTTGGAAAGGGCTTGAATTTTTTTTCTACTCTCTTTCTCCAAACCCGTGATATGGATGACTTCAGAAATGCGTTTCGAAATCTCTTTGGTGGAAAGATAGGTGCCTGCCGAAAATTCTAAGAATTCCCGAATGTACATTTCAGTATACAAAGGATTGTTTTCGGGCAAATATCCAATTCGTTTCCGAACCTCCACCGATTGACTGATTACATCAAATCCAAGAACCTTCGCACTGCCTTCGGTTGGAGGAATAAAACAGGTTAAGATTTTCATGATGGTTGACTTGCCAGCTCCGTTGGGTCCCAAAAGCCCAACCACTCCAGAAGTGTTTATTTCAAAACTGATATTGTTGAGAGCTTTTTGCTCACCATATAATTTAGTAATGTTACGAACTTCGATTGACATGATGTGTTATTGTGTTTAACGAACTACAAAAGTCATAAAAAAAAGAATACAAAAGTTTTAAAATTAGTGAAAATCAGTATTGTGAATGGATTTGAAACCAAGTCCGATGGTTTCGGTGGCATCCACCACAGATAAGAACGCAACCGGATCCACTTCCTTTACAAAATGAATAAGCTGAGGCAGCTCTTTTCTGCTTACAATAGTATATATTATTTTTCGTTCTTTTCCATTATACATTCCTTCGCCATGAATATAAGTTCCTCCTCTTTCCAAGGTGTTGATAATATTATCTCGAATCAGTTCATGATGATCCGAGATAATGTACACTGTTTTGTCTGTACTTATTCCTTTGATAACCATGTCGATAACGTTCCCCGTTACATAAATTACAACCAGCGAATACATTGGAATCGTCCAGTCCTTAAAGACGACCAAGCCGATAAAAACAACCAAGGAATCTACTATTATCAAGGTTGAACCTACCGGATGTTTGGTGTATTTAGAAATAATCATGGCAATAATATCGGTTCCTCCAGACGTGGCTTTTGTTCGGAAGATCAGTCCCAAGCCTAATCCCAGCATAACTCCACCAAAAACTGCCGACAAAAAACGATCGTCGGGTATGAGGGCACCGCCTCCAGATATGGCAGTAATAAAATCCGTAAAAAATGCCAGGGATAAAAACCCAAAAACTGTTTTTACTCCAAATTTGGGACCCAATATCCAAATTCCAATAATACACAGTGGAATGTCCATCATTAAAGCCATCACGCCAATCGGGATTCCTTCGGGAAACAAATCAAACATTCCTTTTGTAAAGTGGTGAACGGTAATTGCAATTCCATACACGCCGCCAGGTGCCAACCTAAATGGTGCAACAAAAAACACAAATCCAAGAGCCATTAATATGGTTCCAATCAAAATTAAAAAATAGCTTTTACCCTCTTCTTTGTAGTTTATTTTTTTTCGTTTATTCATTGTTTCAAAGATTTATAATTTGCAAAAATATATTGTTTTTTATTCTAAAGCGTTATTGTTTTCTAATTCTGCAAACAGAATAAGTATGAATTAGCACAGAGGCTTTTAAATAAATAGATTTTTTTAGGCGAAAAGAATTTTATAACCGCAGTTTACATGAGTAAGTAAGGATTTTGAAATTTGAATTCAACGACAAAAAAGCTGTTTTAGAAGTCCCGTATAGAATCTTAGTTTATTTTTGTTGCTTAAGATGAAATAGCAATTAAATTCAATCAACGTATTATTTGAGTAAAAAGTTTACCATATTGCTGCTTTTATTATTCCTGTGTGTTATTGGTTTGCATGCACAAATTACGCATGGAGTGAAACAGCGGAGCATGATGATTTATAAAAACAACTTTGTTGCAATTGATTCTTTGGTATTAATTCCTGGAACTGTTTCTATTATTTCGGACGAAAATATGGATACATCTAATGTTATTCTCAATTATAAAAATGCTTCAATTCGCTTGAAATCAGATTATCCACTTGATTCTGTGTACGTTATTGTGCAATACCAAAGTTTCAGAATATATACTCATCAAAATTATTTTAAAAAAGACAAGGCCTTTATTCAAAATAAAATGGAAGACCCCCAAGAGTTTTTCAGAATTCAAGAATCTACAACACAAAATCCGTGGTTGTATTCAGATTCTGAGTTAAACCGAAGTGGAAGTATTTCGAGAGGTATTTCTGCCGGAAACAATCAGAATGTGATTGTAAACTCGGACATGAATCTTCAATTAAATGGAAAGCTGAACGAAACTTTCAGCATAAAAGCAGCCATTACCGATCGAAATATTCCTCTACAACCCGATGGCCATACGCAACAATTGCAAGATTTTGACCAAGTTTACATTCAGTTATACAGTGCAAAAACTCAAATTACAGCTGGAGATTTTGAGCTAAAAAACGAACCCAATCATTTTTTGAGATTTAATAAAAAACTACTGGGAGGTGCCATCGAACATTCTCAGGCTTTGAAGGATTCTGCAAATTTGAGATTAAAAACGG
>JAQUGA010000005.1 GCA_028684405.1 Bacteroidales bacterium
TTGTTCTTTCGGTTTTGATGAAATTGAAATTGCGTAATATCGAAATTGAGATTCATAATTTTAAAGAAAAATTAAAATCAAATCCACCATTCGAAGAGGTTATGGAGATTATGAATAGCATAAGCATGTTTACAAAAATTCGCAATATGCTGTGCGAAAAACTAAATATTATTATTACTCATTAGCCCAATTTTGAGATTTAATTTCCATCTCCCAAAAGCTCTTCTAATATTGTTTCCAATTCTTTAGATCTGAGTCCTTTTTTTAAAATTTTTCCCTCTGGGTCAATCAAAACCGAATAGGGGATTCCTTTGACTCCATAAAGGGAAGAAGCTTCGGATTGCCAATATTTTAAGTCGCTGACGTTGGTCCAAGTGAGATTGTCTTTGATAATGGCTGCCGCCCAACTGGCTCTGGTTTTATCGAGTGAAACGCCATAAATATCAAATCCTTTATCCTTGAATTTTTCATAAACTTTCACCAAGTGAGGATTTTCTTGTCGGCATGGCGAACACCACGACGCCCAAAAATCAATTAAAACATATTTTCCACGTAGGGATGAGAGGGCAATAATTTTATCTAAAGTATCTGCCAAGGCTATTTCGGGAGCAATACTTCCTATTTTTGTAAACTTTTCTGCTCCCACTTTTTTGTGGAGCTCTTTTACGAAAATGTTTTTTGAAAAATCTTTAGATAAAACTGTATAAACAGTGTCGTATGCATTATAATATTTATCAAAAGGCAAATGCTCGATAATGATTAAATTGCTCAATAGTTTTGGATTGGCAAGTACTATTCTATTGTAATTTTCAAACTTTTTTACCTCCAAATCTACATAACTTTGTTGCAATTGCTGATTGTGTTCGGTAATTCCGGCTTCATTGTTTTTTTGAAAAACCATACCAATACTATCCATAAGCGATTTATACTGTATTTCCAAACTCATAAAATCGGTCATCTGTTTTATCTCCTCCGAACCTTTTGATTGGGTAATTGTATAGTTTTTTAAAGGATCGATGGTGATGGAAACTTTTTGCCCTGGCTTAAGCACCAATAAGGTTTTACTTTGATTATAATTGATTCGGTAAAAGCCATATTCGGTAATTTTGGTGTTAAATTTAAAATGTCCGTTTTTGTCAATTTTGGTCGAATCAATAATCGGATTGTTATGAAAGTCAAAGTGCTCAAGATAAATACTTACGTTGGCAGCACCCAATAGCTTTCCTTCAATGATGGTATTTGTGTTTTTTTGAGAAAACACGAATGAGCCTAAGCCGATAAAAAGAATTAATGCTATATTTTTCATGTTTTTTATTTCGTTGTTATTCAGGTTTATATGAATGAATGATTGCTTCTACTTGTCGAAGCTGATCTCGTTTTGGATCTCTGGGTGCATACACAAATCCATCGAGATGAATCAGTTTATTTGTTTTGGTATCTACAAATGCAATACTGACAAAGGGACCTCCCATAAAATCATTTTCAACTTTCCATAATCCGCGGGTTTCTATCGTGTACATGTCTTGAAACTGAATTACTTTTGAAGCGGGCAGGTAAACATCTTCGGAAACAATTTGGTAGGAACCTTCGGTGGGTCCAGGAATATACATTTTTGTAAATTTATTTCGAAGATCAATAATTTGTCGTGTGCTAAATTGCGAAGTATCGGTATAATCTTCCGAATAATAAACAATGGCATGACTCATGTCTGGCGTTTCGCGACGAAGCCAAAAGAAATCATCTTTTTCAACGGCCATATAATAGCCTTCTGGAATTGTGAGTTTAAATTTATATTTCTCTTTTATTTTATTTACCACCGGAATATTAATTATTTTATCAAAAGCCCTTTGGTATCTCCTGCGCTCAGAATTGTGGTAATAATCGATAATTAAATTTTTGTTTTTCAAAAAATCAACTATCATGTCTTCTCTTTTAGGCGATTTTATTTGAATAATTGTTTGGGGGGTTGCCCATTGGTCAAAAGTCACTTTTATTACCGTTTTTTCAATGCTTTTATCCATTTCGAGCATCAAAATATTTCGGTGTGGACGAAGAACGGTATTGAATTTTTCAAATGGAATGGCAAAAATAGTAAAGTATGGTTCGCCTTGTGGCAATCCGAATTGCATTTCGCCAAAAAAATTACGAACGGTGTCTTCCAATGTTCCAAACCATACATCAGGATTGGCAACGACCAGTATTTCGCCCGCTTTTCCGGTAGAACTGGTTGTGTAATCGCCCATTTTGTTAGAACAGGAAGCCAACACTAAAATGCTTGCAAAGAGAGCTATAATTCTTGTTTTCATATCAATTATTTGGTTTTATGGCATGTATATTTGAGGTAAATTATTAATTTCTGGAACGATGTGATATCTCCTTTTTCCTTTATTGCAATAAAATATTAAAGCTTTATACTTTGTGCCTTTGATTATTGGTGTTGAAGTTTTTGGACTAATGTGATTGCTTATGTATTGTTCAAGTTCATTGGGGACGAATTGAACTTTTGTTTTTATCAAAATTTGATCTCCTTTTGCGAGATTAAAACATGAACTTTGTTCTTCGTTACCGATGAATGTTTTTGTTTCATAAAAAAGAGAATCAAACCAAACTCCTTTAATCTCGATGTTTTTTAAATTTTTACGAGCTTCCAGATGGAAACTGTAGTCGTAGCTGTAACCGCTCCTTTTTTGACCGGCATTCCAACGTCTAACATTGGCTTCCGAAAGTTTAAAGTCTTGAGCATTAATGTTTTGACTTAAAAACAACAATGCCGTAAAAATAAAATAAATTCCTTTTTTCATATTTATCCTCCTTGTCTTATGGCTTCAACTGGGTCGAGTACCGATGCTTTATACGCAGGAACAAAACCCGAAACGATGCCTATTATAAACGAAACAAATAAGCCCAATAGTATGTTCGACCAATATAGCGAAATGGGGAAATCCAGCAAATAAGTGCTGACTAAAGTGCCTAAAAAAATCAAAATCAAGCCAAAACTTCCACCAATTAAGGAAAGAAAAACAGCTTCAAACAAAAATTGGGAAAGAATAAAAAACCGTTTTGCTCCCAATGATTTTTGAATTCCAATTTGATTGGTTCTTTCAACCACCGAAACAAACATGATATTGGCGATGCCAAATCCTCCAACCAGCAATGAAAACAATCCGATAAACCAGCCAGCTAGCGACAAAATAGAAAAAAGTTGTTCAAATCCTTTGTTTATCATATTGGCTTCGTTAATGGCGAAATTGTCTTCTTGATAGGGTTTTATTTTTCTCACAGAGCGTAATATTCCTCTAAGTTCTTCACTTAGATCGGCGTTGGGAACCCCTTCTTTGGCTTTCACCACTATCATTGGATTGTTCATTTCGCTGTCGATAATCTCATAATTGGCAACAAATCGGGCTGGAAGAACAATGAGATTGTCTGTGCTTTCTCCAAAACCGTCTTGACCCTTCTTTTGAAAGAGACCAACAACTTCAATTTTTGCTCCCCAAATTCGAATTTCTCTGTTTAGTGGCGAAATTGTGCTAAATAGTATTTTTGCTATTTCGGGACCTAAAATTGCAACATTTCGACCATTTAGCAATTCTGTTTCGGTAAAATATCTGCCCTCATCTATCGAAAACGCCCATGTTTTGTCGAAATCTTGCATGACACCCATTACAGACGTATTTTCGGAAATTATGCTTTCATATTGCACTTTTTTGTTTGTCGACATCATAAAAGTAACGGCATCTGCCAGTTGACTCCGTTTTATGATTTCGTCGGCCTCTTTTACTTTAGCAACGGGGCGGTCGACATACTTCCACCATGGAAAATCCATGGAAAATTCCCACGGCCATTTTTGAATATACACAACATTGCTTCCCAGATTTTCGATGCTGCTCTCAATTTTGTTTTCTAATGAATCAACGACTGTGAAAACCGAGATGACAGAAAAGATCCCGATGGTAATTCCCAAAAGAGTAAGAATGGTGCGAAGCTTATTGACAATAATAGCTTGCACGGCAAATTCAAAACTCTCTTTTAACAATCGGATAAATATCATAGATTAGTATTAAAAACAAACAAAAGCAGTTGTAAAATGCTAAATTACAATATTTTTCAATCTGGAATCAATAAAATTTGACAAAAACAATGAGATCATAAAAGAATAAAAAGCATACTCATTCCTACTAATCCAAGCGAAAAACCAACATACACTTGTGCTTTATTGTGTGCTTTTAAATATAAACGGGAAGAACCAACTAAGCCAGAAATGAGAAATAAAATTAGTATTTCGGGAAGAAAATTAATGGATAAGCGACTTGATAAGCCGATTACCATGCCCAATACGGCACCCAACGAAAGCATGTGTAAACTAATTTTCCAAACAATGCTAATCAACATTGATATTATAATGGTAAGTATGGCTCCCAAAAGATATAACTGTAAAATTCCAGGAATTTTAATTGTAGATAATAGATAATATGCAAAATAGTATACTATTCCGGTGATTAACAGCGGTACATAGCGTTCTTCTTTTTCCTCGAAATGCAAAGAGTTAAAAATTTTTAATTTATATCCTGTAAATAGTATTAAAATGGGAAAAGCAACCATTAATAAAAACGAAAAGCCAGCAATCATGCTCATCATTTTCAATGGATATAAAAAATAGCTAACTCGGAGGCTTAAAATAGCAAAGCCTAGAAATGCAACAAGCAAGGGATGAAATAGGATTGAGCTAAGTTTGAAAATGTTTTTCATTCGGTTTAGAGTTCCTTTCTGAGTCGTGCAACTGGAATGTTGAGCTGTTCGCGATATTTGGCAACGGTTCTGCGAGCAATATTGTATCCTTTTTCTTTTAACACTTTACAGATTTGTTCGTCGGTAAGTGGTTTTCTTTTGTTTTCGGCATCCACTTCGTCGCTTAGAATTTTTTTAATTTCTCGGGATGACACTTCTTCGCCAGAATCATTGGTAAGCGATTCTGAGAAAAAAGTTTTCAACAGAAAAGTTCCAAAATTGGTTTGTACATATTTGCTATTGGCAACCCGCGAAACTGTGGAAATATCGAGGTTTACAATCTCTGCTATATCTTTCAAAATCATGGGTTTCAGCGTTGTTTCGTCTCCCGTTAAAAAATATTCTTTTTGAAATTCAGCAATGGCATTCATGGTGTTCTCCAAGGTGTTATATCGTTGCTGAATGGCTTCAATAAACCATTTCGCCGAATCCATTTTTTGTTTTATAAACTGTACTGCTTCTTTTTGATGCTCTTCGTTCACAGTGTTGAGCATTTCAATAAAAGAGCGTTTTAATTTAAGTTCGGGAAGGTTTTTTGAATTTAGAGTAACTTCCAATTTGTCTCCAGAAGCGTGAATGGTAAAATCGGGAATAATATATTGATTTTGTCGGCTTCCATCGCCCATTCCACCAGGTTTTGGATTTAATTTTAGAATTTCATCCAAGGCCTCTTTTAGTTCGGCTTCTGTGCACTTTATTTTGGCTACAATTTTGTCGTAGTGTTTTTTTGTAAATTCTGGGAAATAATCTTTTTTAATGTTGATTGCCAGTTTTATACTAGAACTTTCAACGAAGTCATGACGTTTGAGTTGAATAAGCAAACACTCTTGCAAATCCCGGGCTCCGATGCCTGGAGGATCTAATTTGTGAATAATATTAACCAATACATTTTCGATTTCCTCTTCCGTTACCGTTAGGGCTTGTGTAAATGCTAAATCATCCGAAATAGAAGTTAATTCTCTCTCTAAGTAACCTGAATTTTCGAGGTTTCCAATAATGTGTTGTGCAATAATATATTCGGTATCGTTGATATGATATAGCCCCAGTTGAGACAATAAACTATCATTAAAAGTGATGGCTGCGGCTTGAGGGATTTCTTTATAATCGTTGTCGGGAGAATTATTATTGATTTTTAATTTTTGATTTGGAATATCATAATCATCTTCGTCGTAATAGTCGCTGAGGTCAAACTCATCTTCGGTTGACTCTTCATTTATTACATCTTCTTGATTATCTGTTTCTTCTTCGTTTCTTTCAGCATCATCGGGGTCTTCCAATGCAGGATTTTCCATAATCTCTTCTTTAATCCTCTGTTCTAATGAAGCAACAGGAACTTGAATCAGCTTCATCAGCATAATTTGTTGAGGAGATAACTTTTGAAGTTGTTTCTGCTCGAGTCTCTGTTTTAACATGGCTGATTAGGTTTAGAAATGATGACAGCAATTTACGAAATAATAGTGTCAAAGTCAAATTAAAATTCAGCATTCTGAGGAGTTCTTGGGAAAGGGATCACGTCGCGAATATTTGACATTCCGGTTACGAACAAAATAAGTCTTTCAAAACCCAGTCCGAAACCGCTGTGAGGTGCAGTTCCATATCTGCGGGTATCAAGATACCACCAAAGATCTTTTTCTGGAATATTTAATTCCGTAATCCATTCTTTAATTTTTTCTAGATTTTCCTCTCTTTGCGATCCGCCAATAATTTCTCCAATTTTGGGAAATAAAACATCCATCGCACGAACGGTTTTTCCATCGTCGTTTTGTTTCATATAAAACGCTTTTATTCCTTTGGGATAATCTGTTAGAATGACGGGTTTTTTAAAATGTTTTTCAACTAAATAACGTTCATGTTCAGCGTGTAAATCATCGCCCCATTTTACTAGATATTCAAATTTTTGTCCAGATTTTTGAAGAATTTCAACCGCTTCTGTATACGTAGCCCTCACAAATGGATGAGCTATAACCGCTTGCAATCTTGAAATAAGTTCTTTGTCAACCATTTTATTTAAAAACTCCAAATCGTCAGAGCAATTATCCAATGCATACTTAACCAAATACTTGATAAATTCTTCGGCCAAATCCATGTTTTCATCTATTTCAATGAAAGCCACTTCGGGTTCAATCATCCAAAATTCGGCTAAATGTCTTGCTGTATTTGAGTTCTCGGCTCTAAATGTAGGTCCAAAAGTGTAAACTTTTCCCAATGCCAAAGCGGCCAATTCGGCTTCCAATTGTCCAGAAACGGTTAAATTGGTTTCTTTGCCAAAAAAGTCTTCGGAATAATCCACTTCACCTTCTTTGGTACGTGGTACTTTGTTTAAATCCAAGGTGGTTACCTGAAACATTGCTCCAGCACCTTCGGCATCTGATCCGGTGATAATGGGCGAATGAATATTGAAAAAGCCTTTGTCGTTAAAAAATTTATGAACTGCAAATGTCATGTGATGACGAATGCGAAAAATGGCTCCAAAAGTGTTGGTGCGAGGACGCAAGTGAGCAATTTCCCGCAAAAACTCCATGGAGTGTCCTTTTTTCTGAAGAGGATATTTTTCAGAATCGGCGGTTCCATAAATCTCGATTTCGGAAGCATGAATTTCATGGGCCTGACCGCTTGCAGGCGATTCTTTCAAAAGACCTGTAGCCGAAATACAGCTGCCCGTTGTGATTTTCTTTAACAATTCTTCCTCAAAATCAGGAACATCTACGATAATCTGAATATTATTTATGATGGATCCGTCGTTGATTGCGATAAAAGCAATCTCTTTATTCTGACGTTTTGTTCTTACCCATCCTTTTACGTTTATAGTTTGCTCTGTAGCAAAACGTTCGGGAGTTTTTATTAAATCAACAATGGGAGTTCTCATAATGCACTTATCATTTATTTTTTGCAAATGTAAGGCAAAAAAATTAAAGTTGAAAAAAGATTCGTTTTTTCAACTTTAATCGTAATTTTTTTATTAAACCGATTAATTTATGGAGTGACGGGAGAAACGAAAACACTTTTATGAACTGTTTGTCCAGGGATGAGCTGAACCGATCCAGTACCTTTTAAGTAGCTGTTAATCAGCGGATCTGAACTGGTGTCGATTTCGGCAAAAATATCTAAAATAGCCTCGTATTTAAAAGTGGTCGAAAATTGACCAGCAGCATTGGTATAACCAAAAGCTTGTACATCGTATTTTGTAACCATAACACTGCATTGCTCTATAACTCGATTCGTATCGCTTAAATGTTTAACGGTCACAACCAATTTACATTCTGTATCTTTTTTACAGCCACTTGCAATCATCAATAGTGCTGTAACAGTTAGACCTAAAGCAACAAGAATAATTGTTTTTTTCATAATTTAAGATTTATTATAACATTAATTATACTCTCAGACGAATTTTTTGGTTACAACATTGGGTAATTTTTTGTAGTATTGCAAATTAAAATTATACATTAGATTTTAACGCAAATATAAAGTAATTTTTTAACTATGAAGAAAAATTTTGCATTTATATTGTCGATATTACTCTTTTTTTCAGGAATAATGTCTTTATCGGCTCAGAATAATAAAAAAACAGAGACCATGGTATTAATAAAAACAACCAAAGGGGATATACAAGTTAAGTTATATAACGAAACACCTTTACATCGTGACAATTTTTTGAAATTGGCAAAAGAAGGATTTTATGACAATGTTTTATTTCACCGTGTGATTAAGGATTTTATGGTTCAAACAGGAGATCCCGAATCTGTTCATGCTCCGGCAAACAAACAATTAGGCATGGGCGGACCTGGTTATACGGTTCCAGCAGAAATAGTTCCAGCTTTTTATCATAAAAAGGGAGCTTTGGCTGCTGCGCGTATGGGGGATAATGTTAACCCAAAAAAAGAATCAAGCGGCTCGCAATTTTATATTGTGCAAGGTCGTACTTATTCTGATGATGAGATTAAATCGTTTGAAGCCCGATCTGGCACAAAATATACAAAAGACAAATGGGATACTTACAAATATTTAGGCGGAACTCCTCATCTTGATGGTGCTTATACCGTTTTTGGAGAAGTTGTGAAAGGCTTAAATGTTGTTGAAGATATTTCTTATGTTAAATGCGGCAGAGGAGATAGACCTTTGGAAGATGTGAAAATTATTGAAATTGAAATTCTAAACTAATTCCGATCTAAGGTAATGGATGAATTATTGAAAAATATACTGGAAAGAATGGAAGGTTTTGTGCCGTCCAATAAAACCGAACTGGAAACTTTTAAAGTTCAATACCTTGGAAAAAAAGGAGAAATAACTTCTCTTTTTGGAAAGATGAAAGAAATTCCTGCCCAACAACGCAAGGACTTTGGACTTCATGTGAATAAGCTAAAAGCGGTAGCTCAACAAAAAATTGATTTTTATTCGGATAAATTCGAGAATGAATTGTTTGAAGAAAAATCAAAAATTGACCTTAGTTTGCCTGCAAATTTTTCACACGATGGAGGACGCCATCCTCTTTCTATTGTGACCAATAAGATTTATGAAATTTTCGGACGAATTGGGTTCTCTGTTTCTTATGGTCCTGAAATTGAGGACGATTGGCATAATTTTTCTGCTTTAAATTTTGCAAAAGAACATCCTGCCAGAGACATGCAAGATACTTTCTTTGTTGAAAAAGATCCAGATATTGCACTTCGCACTCACACTTCTTCAATTCAGGTTAGAGTTATGGAAAACACCAAACCGCCCATTCGCACCATTTGTGCCGGACGAGTTTTTAGAAATGAAACCGTAACTGCCCGATCACATTGTATTTTTCATCAAGTGGAAGGGCTTTACATTGATAAGAATGTATCTTTTGCTGATTTAAAACAAACATTAATGTATTTTGCCAAAGAGATGTTTGGCGAAGAAACTAAAATCCGTCTACGTCCTTCTTATTTCCCTTTTACAGAGCCATCTGCCGAGATGGATATCAGTTGCGATATTTGTGGCGGAAAAGGTTGTAATTTGTGTAAATATTCGGGTTGGGTCGAAATTTTGGGTTGCGGAATGGTGGATCCCAATGTGCTCGAAAACTGTGGTATCGACAGCAAAGTATACAGTGGTTTTGCTTTCGGAATGGGCATTGAAAGAATGACCCAACAACTTTATAAAACCAAAGACATCCGCATGTTCTTTGAAAATGACATTCGCTTTTTATCCCAGTTTAATTCATTTAACGCATAATTTTATTTACAATGAAAAACTACAAATTAACGAATAATATATTGGGTTGGCTGATTGTAATAATCGCTTCTACCGTATATATAATGACTGCCGAGCCAACCACCAGTTTCTGGGATTGTGGCGAATATATTGCTACTTCTTACAAGCTCCAAGTGGGTCACCCTCCTGGTGCTCCTACTTTTCAGTTGATAGGAAGAGTTTTCACGCTTCTTGCTGGAAATGATACTTCTCAGGTTGCTTGGTATATCAACGTAATGTCAGCTATTTTTTCGGGCATGACCATTGGTCTCATGTTCTGGTCGCTTACAATGCTATTGAAAAAATTAGCAACGTTGGGCGAAAAAGCAATGCAAACTCATACTATGATTGCTATTTTTGGCAGCGCCTTTGTGGGTTCATTGGCATATACTTTTTCGGATACATTTTGGTTTTCAGCTGTCGAGGGCGAAGTTTATGCGATGTCCTCTTTTTTTACAGCCCTGGTTTTTTGGATGATTTTGAAATGGGAGCAAGAGGCCGACCAAAAAAGCTCTCTTCGTTGGCTTGTTCTAATTGCATACATGATTGGGCTTTCCATAGGAGTTCACCTTTTAAACTTGCTAACCGTACCCGCTATTGTTTTTGTATATTACTTTAAAAAATTTAAACCTACTTGGAAAGGTGGAATATTAGCTTTTTTAATTAGTATCGTTATTCTTGCTGGAATCCTCTATGGCATTATTCCGTGGATTGTTTATCTTGCTGGAAAGATTGAAATTTTGTTTGTAAATGGTTTTGGTTTGCCTTTCAACAGCGGAACAATCTTTTATTTTGCAGCCCTTATCGGTGGAATAATTTATGGTCTATATTATTCTCGCAAAAAATTGAAACCTATTTTAAATACCATATTACTATCGTTTGCATTTTTATTAATTGGATATTCAACATTTGCTATTCTCGTTATTCGTTCGAATGCAGATACGCCGATTGATGAAAATAATCCTGAAGATGCAGTGGCATTGCTTGCATATTTGAATCGTGAACAATATGGTTCTAACCCATTGATCTACGGACAATATTACAATGCTCCCGCTCGAGAATTTAAAGACGGTACTCCTTTTTATGTTCGCGATCCCGAAAAAGGGAAATATGTAATTTCCGACGATAGAAAAGAGACCATTCCTGTTTATGATTCCAGATATTGCACTTTGTTGCCCCGTATGTGGAGCAATCAACAACCGCAACATGCCGTTTATTACAAAGAATGGGCTGGGATAAAAAATGATCCTTCCAATAGAAAAATTCCAACCATGGGGCAAAATCTTCGCTTTATGAAGGATTATCAAATTGGATACATGTATATGCGATATTTTATGTGGAATTTCGCAGGACGACAAAACGACATTCAGGGCTATGGTGGAATCCTCAATGGCAATTGGATTAGCGGTATCAATTTTATTGATGAAATGAGATTGGGACCCCAATCTGACATCCCCGAAAGTTTGAAAAACAAAGGGCGAAACAAATACTTTTTCTTGCCTTTAATTTTAGGATTGATTGGCTTATTTTTCCACTATTATAAACATTCCAAAGACGCTATTATTGTCACACTTCTTTTCTTTATGACGGGTTTGGCCATTGCGTTGTACCTGAATATGTACGCATATCAGCCGCGTGAAAGGGATTATGCCTTTGCAGCCTCATTCTATGCTTTTGCCATGTGGATTGGATTTGGCACATACGCCATTTATGATTATGGAAGGAAATACTTAAATCCAACACTGGTTGCCGGACTAAGTATCGTTTCAACTTTGATTTTGGTGCCTGGAATAATGGCGATGGAAAACTGGGACGATCACGACCGATCAAATCGCTATACGGTTCTTTCTACGGCCAGTAATTATCTGAATTCATGTGCTCCGAATGCAATTATATTTACCAATGGTGATAATGATACATTCCCACTTTGGTATGCCCAAGAAGTTGAAGGCATCAGAACGGACGTTCGAGTTTGTAATTTGAGCCTTTTAAATACCGATTGGTATATTGACCAAATGAAACGCAAGGCATACGAGTCCGAACCACTTCCTATGCAAATGGTTTGGGATCAATATAAGCAAGGTACGCGCGATTATTTGCCTGTGATTCCTCAGTCAAATCAATATATGAATATAAAAACAGTGGTTAATGATATCTTGAACGATGCAAAAAAAGTTCGTTTTAGCAATAATAAAAATTTGAATTTTATCCCAACGAATAAATTTTATTTAGAAATCGATTCTGCAAAAATACTTGAAAGCGGAACCGTGCCTCCCGAATTGGCTCATTTAATTGTAGATAGAATAGAGTGGGAAGTTCCCAATACGGTATTGCAGAAAAACATGATTGCCATGATGGATATTTTGGCGAATTTTAACTGGGATCGTCCTTTGTATTATGCTGTTACAACGGGTAGTGATGCTTATTTTGGCTTGGAAAAATATTTCCAGCTCGAAGGAATGGCGTATCGTTTAGTGCCCATAAAAACCGAAAAACTAAATGATGAAATGACGATTGGGCGCATTAGTACAGATATTCTTTATCATAACCTTATGAACACCTTCACGTGGGGTGGACTAAATGACCCACGAATTTATTTGAATGAAGATAATGTTCGACTTACAATGACGACTCGCCAACTTTTCGGACGATTAGCCAATGAATTGGTTACTGAAAACAAGCTCGATTCTGCCATGAAAGTTTGCGATAAAGCGGTTGAGTTAATGCCCAATCACTTGATTCCGTATAACTATTTCACTCTATCTATCACAGAAGCCTATTATCGAATCAATACTCCTGAGTCATTGCAAAAGGGCAGAGAAATGATGGATAAAATGATTAAAATTAGCGAAACCGAATTGGCCTATTATTTCCGTTTTAAAGGAAAGTTTGCTCCATTGGTAGATCGCGAAATTCAGCAAAATTTGGGAGTTCTTCAACGAATTTCTATGATTGCTGAGACTTACAAAGACGAGAATATAAAAGCACAAGCCGATAATCTTTTCCAGACTTCTTACATGCAGTGGAAGCAATTGCCTCTGGGCAGTATGAACTAAATAAAAAGAGATTGAAGCTGGATAAAGTCAATATTTATCGTTTTTTCAGACATCTGTTGCCTATATATTTTTGGTGTATTCCGAACGATAGAAAAGAGATATACCTCAGCTTTGATGACGGGCCCACTCCAGAATTGACAGAAATAATATTAAATCTTCTCTCCAAAAAAAATGTGAAAGCCACATTTTTTTTGGTTGGAGAGAATGTTTTAAAATATCCAGACTTATATAATTCCATTCTGAAAGAAGGACATCGGGTTGGCAATCATACCTTTAATCATCTAAAGGGCTGGAAGACACCCAAAAATGAGTATGTCGAAAATGTTAGAAAAGCATCCAAGTACATAAATTCTAATCTATTCAGACCTCCGTATGGAAGAATATCGAACAAACAAGGAAAGCGTTTAAAATTGGATTATAAAATTATCATGTGGTCCATTCTAACTCGGGATTATGATAAAAAAATCTCGCCAGAAGAGTGCCTAAGTCGTGCAAAAAAAGCAAGATCGGGAGACATCATCGTTTTTCATGATCATTTAAAAGCACAAGAAAATATGCTTTACGCTTTGCCGAGATTTATTGATTTTGCCCACGAAAAAGGTTTTGTTTTTAAGACGATTCCCGAAATCGAATACGTACCATCCAGAATGTTGAAGATGGATACTTAGCTGTGCTGAGTTCGTAAATTCGATTCTTGCAGATGCTATTAGTTGTAAATGTGAAGATAATCCCCATTATAATGCGTTCGGTATTGTTTTAGTCCTCTGGTAGCCGGTCCGCGAATAACGGATCCGTCGGTAATAATAAAAGAAGAACCACATAGAGTATCTACTAATATTAATCCCGAACTATCCATTACAACAGAAGAGCCTTCCACATCATAATCGTACGGACAAGCTCTATCGAATGCTTTAAATGTTTCCATGTCTTCGCGATAAATGACAATTCCTTTCACTCCGCCAATGACATAGGCATATCCTCCAATTAAATTTAAATCTAAAAATTCAGTCGAATTGGGATTGATTTGAAAGTTTACATATATATTGGGAATCCATTGATCGTCGTCTTTTTTACAAGAGCTTAAGATTGTGATAAAAAAGATTAAAAGAAAAATGGTGCTTGATTTTTTTATGATTTTCAACATGATTTTTATTTTGATAATAATATAGTAACGAAATAATTGTAGAACAAATATATAGAAAACTTCCTAAAAAACATTTATAGATTGTTTTGTCTAAAAATATCTGCACGCCAAAATTAAATAGAATTTCCCAAAAGGAACTAATATCAGCGTTATTAGAACTCTTTTTGATATTTTTTTTGAAATTTATCAGACACAAATAATTTTTGACTAAGTTTGTTCTTTGAAATAAGTAATACAATTTTGAAGCTAAATATGAGTAATTTTTCAGGTAAAAACAATAATATGTATAATTTTCATACTATAACCAAGTATGTTCGTTTGTTTTTGTTTGTCTTATTCATAGGGTTTTTAGCGGTGCCAAATTATTCCTGTCGTTCTCAAAAAGAAACTAAAAGCCAGAAAGAGACAAGAATTAGAATAAAAAAAGAGGCAAAAAAAGACAAAAAAGAGTATAACAAAGCTATAAAGCGACATAAGAAAATTCAAACAAAGGATACTCAAAAAAGAATGAAAAAAGGGAAAAAGTCAAGTTTGGGTCAAACACCGAAAAGAAAGAAGGGTTTTTTTGCTAGATTTTTTTCAAAAAAAGAAAAATGCACGGCAAAATGAAATTTTATGTTAAACATCTTGTTTTAAGAAAATTATCGAGTATCTTTGATTTGATTTTTTAAAAATGTCGATATAATACAATATAATATAATCAATTTATGGAAGATTTTGGACAACTGATAGCTATAATTGTGGGAGTTGTTTTGCTGGCTATAAATGCACTAGGGAAGAAAAAAAAACCTGTGCCTCCTTCCCCAAATCAGAGCACTTCGACGCCCAGCATACCTCGAACCAGAACAGGAATCCCAGAATTAGATATGTTTTTGGAAGAAATTTCAGGGCACGATGAAGAACACAAGAGGGACGAACCGGTATTAACAACTTATGAAACATTGGAAACCATTGAGCACGATTCTCCGTATGCAGAATATAATTCGACGAACTATTTTGACGGAGAACAACATAATATAAATCATGTAAAATTAGGAGACGAAATAAAGCAAACAACAAATGTGAATTCAGATGTTTCCGAGGACTTAAAGCATCAGAATTTGGAAAATAATTTTGAATTTAATTTGCGAGATGCAATCATTTTTTCTGAAATTTTGAAAAGGCCTAGTTATTAGGTGTTTAGAAAAATCTTTTAGTGAAAGTGGTTTTTTTTTGTAGGTGAATAAAATTTATTTATAACTTTACCTGCTAAAATAAGGGAAAATAATAGGAATGAATCTAAAATAAAAAATGGGTATGTTGAAAAAATTACTCTTTACGTTGGGGATAGTACTGATAACCAGTACTGTATTCTCTCAATCTCAGGGAACCCTCCAAGGGAAAATTACCGAAAAAGATGGACGAACACCCGTTCCATTTGCAAACGTAATAATTGAAGCATCGGGAAGAAGTCATGGTGGTGCTACCAGTGATTTCGACGGAAAATACACAATCCGTCCAATTCCTCCTGGACGTTACACAATAAAAGCAACCTTCGTTGGTTTTAGACCCGTTCAAATAAACGATGTGGTGATTGGTGCTGACCGTATTACTTTTGTTGACATTCAAATGGAATCTACCATGGAAGAACTTCCTACCGTAGAAATTTTTGAATATGCAATTCCGTTGATTGATAAAGGAAAAACAACGGGTGGAGAAACAATAGGCGGCGAAGATTTGCAAAAAATGAGTGCTCGTTCGGCTCAAGGAATGGCCGCTACAGTGGGTGGAGTATTTAGCCAAGATGGTGAAATGGGTTCTGTTCGTGGTTCACGTACAGATGGTACCGTTACATATATTGATGGTGTTCGTGTTCGTGGCTCTTCTGGTGTTCCAAAATCAGCCATCGACCAAATTGCTGTTATGATGGGTGGACTTCCCGCTCGTTATGGTGAAGCAACGGGTGGTGTTTTGAACATCACCACCAAAGGGCCTTCTCGCGATTTTGGCGGAAACGCTGAGGTTGTTGCCTCTCTTGATGGATACGGAAACTATATTGGTGCCTTTAGTTTAAATGGTCCCCTTATCAAAAGTAGAAACGAAAATGATCAAACTTCCTTATTGGGATATTTCTTATCGGGAGAATTTTCGTATGCCAAAGATGGATATCCTGCCAGAGGTGGTACATACAAAGGAAAACAATCAACGATTGATAATTTGATAAAAAATCCATTGGTTCCTGTTGGTGAAGGAAATGCTCACTATTACAGTGCCGAATTTGTTACCAAAAATGACCTCGAAAAAACTCATGCTCGTAAAGATGCTCAATCTTATGGTGCTAATTTTTCAGGAAAAATTGACGTAAAAACCAATCCAAATACAAATCTTACCTTCGGTGGTTCTTTCGATTATTACAATCAAAGAGCATGGGGATTTGCTTCTTCCATGTTTAACTCTTTTAAAAATGGAACAAACGAAGGTATTACTTGGAGAGCGTATGGTCGATTCTCGCAAAAATTCCCCGATGATACTGGTAAAACTCTATTGAAAAACGTGTACTATTCGTTGCAAGCGGATTATACTCAAACGTTTTCAAAGTCTTATGACAATGACCATAAAGATAATTTCTTCAACTATGGTTATATTGGAAAATTTGAAACATACAAAGATAGATTCTACGAAAAGAAAGACGTTGAAAAAGACGGTATATTATATACAGATGTATGGACTCTAACAAATATTTATGACACTTTAGTAACGTTTCAACGTTCAGAATTAAACCCAGAATTAGCAAATTGGACTTCGTATTATTACGATCGTTTTTCAGACTATTCCAATGCAAATGATTATTATCGCAATAAAGTGCTATTGCAAAGTGGTTTTGCATTGCTAAATGGAGAACAACCTTCTTCCGTTTATGGAATGTATAATGTTCCAGGGGCTATTACTTCTAGTTATGGTAAAAGTGAAACCAATCAAATAGGAATTAGTGCAAACGGTTCTGCATCTATTGGAAAACACGCCATTGAATTTGGTTTCCAGTACGAACAACGCAGTGACCGCTCATGGGGACTTGGACCTACCGGATTGTGGACGCTTATGCGTGAGAAAGCAAACTCTCATATTGCTCAGTTAGATGTTGAAAACCCACAGTTTTCATACAGAGAAGATGGTTTTGGAAACTGGGTTTTTGTTGATACTGTAAATTATTCTTTAAGTTATGACGGAGCTTCTCAAAGCTTTTTCGACAAAAATGTTCGTGCAAAACTTGGATTAAATGTAAATAGCTTAGATTGGGTTGATGTTGACAATTTAGATCCTTCTTTCTATAACCTAGACATGTTTAGTGCTGACGAGCTTTTAAACAATGGCTATAGCTATGTATCGTATTTTGGATATGACCATTTAGGAAATAAAACCCAAGGAAAATCTTCATTGGAAGACTTTTTTGACACCAAAGATGATAATGGAAATCTAAAACGTTCTATCGGAGCTTTTCAACCCATTTATATGGGTGCTTATATTCAAGACCAATTCTCATTTGATGATTTGATTTTTAATGTGGGTGTTCGTGTTGACCGTTTTGATGCCAACCAAAAAGTATTAAAAGATAATTTCTTATTAGTTCCCGCAAAAACTGTGGCTGAAGCTACTGAATTTAATCACCCCAGCAATATGGGTTCCGATTATGTTGTTTATGTTAACGACATTAATGACCCAAGTGCAGTTACCGGTTATAGAAATGAAACAGTTTGGTACAATAATTTAGGACAAGAAATTAGCGACCCCAATGCTCTTTCTGCAGGTACAACAACAGGACGTGTTACGCCTTATTTAGTCGAACCAAATGCTGAAATTAAGGTAAGTACAAAAGCATTTAAAGATTACGAACCTCAAATTTCAGTCATGCCTCGCCTTGCATTCTCTTTCCCAATTTCGGATAAAGCTCTTTTCTTTGCGCATTATGACGTTATTACGAAAAGACCTACCAGCGGATTAAGAATGAACCCTGTTGATTATCTATTTATTCAAAATGCAGGTACAAGCTTTATTAGCAATCCAAGTTTGAAGCCAGAAAAAACAGTAGATTATGAATTGGGTTTCCAACAAGCTTTAAACAATAGTTCTGCGATTAAAATTTCGGGATATTATTCAGAAGTTCGCGATTTAGTTCAGGCTTTCCGTTTTACCGAAGCATATCCAAACACTTATTACTCATACAACAATATTGACTTTGGTACAGTTATGGGCTCAACCATTTCCTATGACCTTCGTCAGTCAAAAAATATTCGTTTAAGAGCCAACTATACGCTTCAGTTTGCTAAAGGTACTGGTTCTGACGCTACTTCAGCAAGAGCTTTGGTTACTTCAGGACAGCCCAACCTTAGAACATTGAACTCATTAGCTTATGACCAACGTCATGCTGTTAAGATGAATATTGACTATCGTTTTGGTTTTGGTAAAGAGTATAATGGACCTAAAACCGAAAGAGCTACCAAAGATGGAAAGAAAAAAGTATATAACTGGTTAGAAAACACCGGTATAAACTTCACATTCAGCGGTGGTTCTGGTGTACCTTACACACGCTCATCTACACCTTATAGTATTACGGGTGTTGGAACTAGAATTACTTCTGGTTCTATGTATGGATCAAATCTTCCATGGCAATTCTGGATTGATGCTCGTTTAGATAGATCCTTTGTCGTTACACTTAAATCAGACGAAGACCCAAGAAAAGAGAAAAAAGGATTTGTCAATATTTATATTGAAGCATTAAATCTTTTCAACTTTAAAAACGTGAAATCAGTGTATGCATACACTGGCAATGCTGATGACGATGGTTTTTTATCTGCTGCAGAGTATCAACGTAACATTAGTCAACAAGTTAGCCCAACTGCATTCTATGACTTATATAGTGCAATGATTGCCAATCCATACAACTATAGCTTACCTCGAAGAATTAATTTGGGCGTAATGTTTATGTTCTAATTTCAATATATAATATTATTATAGTAACTGAAGAAAAACAATATACAATGAAAAGTAGATTTAAAATTATAGCAATTACAATTATAGCGGTGCTATTTTCGGCTCAAACGGCTAGTGCCAAGGAGTTTGTTGGAGCCATTCGCAAGGGAGCTAATGACAATAGTGGTGCCCAACCGAAGGCTGCATTCTGCCTGCCTGCTACGGGTTCCTCGGATTTGGACATTAATAATGTTCGGACTCGTATCAACACCGGTGGTGATATGTGGTGGAACTTTGAAACTGCACAATATGAAGTGCCCAAAGGCTCTCGTAAACACTCTATGTTCTCTGCCGCTTTATGGATTGGTGGTCTTGACGTTAATGGACAGCTTAAATTAGCCGCTTTGCGTTTCCGTCAAATAGGTAATGATTATTGGACTGGACCGCTTACAGTTGATGGCAATGCCTCGGTAGACCAAGCAACGTGTAAAAAATACGACAAACACTGGAAAATAACCAGAGCTGAAGTTGAGAAATTTATTGCATGGAACAATGACCCTTCAATAGATGCCACATATACGGTTCCCAAAGTTATAAAGGAATGGCCTGCTCACCCCATTGATGGAAATCCAATGCAAAGTTTTTACTTAGCACCCTTTATGGATGTTAATGGAGATGGTATTTACCGTTGGGAAGATGGTGATTATCCATATTATGATTTAACCAATGAATTATGCCCTAGAAATATTGAAAATATAGGCAGAGAACCTCTTCCAACAAAAGATTCAGATCCCGATTATGCACAGTATGGTGGAAATATAGTAAAAGGTGGATACCTTACAGATCAGGTACTTAAGGGTGACGAAACTTTATGGTGGGTTTTTAATGATAAAGGAGGACCTCACACTGAATCCAAGGGAGAACCGATTGGTTTGGAAATTCGTGCACAAGCATTTGGATTTGCAACGAATGACGAAATTAATAACATGACTTTCTATACTTACGAAATTATCAACCGTTCTACTTATACTTTAACAGAAACATTCTTTAGTCAATGGGTTGACCCTGACTTAGGTTATCATCAAGATGACTATGTAGGTTGTGATGTAAACCGAGGTCTTGGTTATTGCTACAACGGTAATGAGGTAGACGGAAATGGACGTTTTGACCATTATGGAGCACAACCACCTGCAATTGGTGTTGACTTTTTTCAAGGACCTTATATGGATCCTGATGGACAAGATAATCCTAAATTTGACGTTTTAGGCGAACAAATTTGTGATGAAAGTATTAATGGTGTTAATTTTGGTGACGGTATTATTGATAATGAGCGCTTTGGTATGAGAAGATTTGTTTATCATAACAATGACCATTCAGTAATTGGAGACCCTAGTATCGCAATCGAATATTACAATATGCTAAAAGGTATTTGGAAAGATGGACAAAAAATGAAATGGGGAGGAAATGCTCACCCTACAGCTGGCGGAACAGGCCCAGTTTGTGATTTTATGTTTCCATATGATAGTGACCCATGGAATTGGGGAACAGGTTGTGGTGCCGATCCTTCAAGTGTACTTTGGAACGAAATTTCTGCAGGAAATCCTCCTGGAGACCGTCGTTTTATGCAATCTGCTGGACCTTTTACTTTAAAACCAGGTGCTGTTAACTATATTACCGTGGGTATTCCATGGGCTCGTGCTGCCAGTGGTGGTGCTTGGGCTTCTGTTGAGCTACTTAGAAGAGTGGATGATAAATGTCAAACCTTATTTGATAACTGTTTTAAAGTACTTGATGGACCTGATGCTCCCGAAATTATTGTTCAAGAATTAGACAGAGAATTGATTCTTTATATTAAAAATACACAAGGAAACAACATTGGCGAGAAATATAGCGAAATAGATCCTAATATTCCAGTAGGAAAAACAGAAACTATTACCGAGTATGTTGCTTTGGTTGACTCTCTAGGAAATCAAGTAGTGGATTCATTAGGACATCCTGTATTTTCTCAAATTGTAATTACAGATACGATTGCATATGATAGATATTATCGCTTTGAAGGATATCAAATTTATCAATTTAGAGATAAAAACGTATCTATTGCTGAGCTCTACGATCCAGCAGTATCACGTTTGGTTTTCCAATGTGATATTAAAAATTTTGATAAAAACGGAAATCCCATTGGAACCTTGATTAATTATAATTATAACGAACAACTGGGCGCTAGTGTGCCTCAAGAAATGGTCAAAGGTGCAAACCAAGGAATTACGCACAGTGTCCGAATTGTGGAAGATCAATTTGCAGAAGGCGACAAAAGAATTGTAAATCATAAAAAGTACTACTATTTAGCCATCGCTTATGCTTATAATTCATACAAGCCTTATTCTCAAGATGAGTTTGGGTTGGACGGACAAAAACTATCCTATCTAGCGGGTCGTAAAGGATCTGATGGACAATCCATCAAGCCCGTTGTTGCAATTCCTCATAAAACAGATGTTGAAGCTGACGGGACTGTTCTTAATTCAAGTTATGGCGACCAGCCGATGATTACTCGCCTAGAGGGCAATGGTAATGGTGGTTTAATTCTGGATTTAACGAAAGCATCAGTAGATAAAATTATGTCCGGACATCCATGGAAGATCGACCGAGCAGAATATGTTGCTAATGCTGGTCCTATCCGTGTTAAAGTTATTGATCCATTAAAAGTTAAAGGAGATAATTATACTTTATTCTTTACAAATCCCATGGGAAGAAACGAAGTTGATACCTCCAATCACTGGATTTTGGTTACTTCATCTCAAGATACAATCTATTCTGAAGAATCAATTAAAATTAGAAATGAGCAGTTGCTACTCGACTTAGGATTGTCTGTAAGTATTGAACAATTTCAATTTCATTATTTATTTCCTCAGTTTATATCTGAGTCCGAAAGTGCAAAAAGAGTTGTTCGTGCTGAGTTGTTAACCTCTTCTGTTACTTTTGCAGATAGTACTCGCCGTTGGATAACGGGTGTGCCAGATGTGGACGGATTAAGTGCATATAACTGGATCCGCTCAGGTTCTGTTAACTTTGGAGACAGCCCAACTGCAGAAGAACGTGAGCTAGAAGACTATTATTTAGGTGCAACTGTAAATATGAGAACTGAACGTTTGTACTATGATGCAGAAGAGCAATTTGAAAAAATAATTGGAAGAACATGGGCACCATTTGCCTTAGCTTCTCGTTGGGAAAATAGCCCAGGTTTCTATGACGAAGCTGGATTCAATAGAACTCTTACCAATTTATACAGCGTTGATGTCGTATTAACTCCTGATAAATCCAAATGGACGCGTGCTATGGTACTTGAGGCGGGTGACGATAAAGTTTTAACGCAAGGAAATACCGAAAAACTAGATCCTCGCAGTTCCCCATCAGTTGACAAAGACGGCAACCCCGACAATTCTGGAACGACTGGTATGGGCTGGTTCCCAGGATATGCAATTAATACTGAGACTGGAGAACGTCTAAATATAATGTTTGCTGAAGATTCATGGTTAGTGGCTGATAATGGACGTGATATGAAATTTAATCCAACATCCAATTGGTCTACATCATTAGGTGATATCATATGGGGAGGAAAACACTTTGTATATATTATGGGAGCTTCTAATAAAACTCCAGGAGTATATAATTCTCTAACTGACTGTCCTTCGTACGACGAAAGTGCATGGCTTTATGAAAGATTTCAAGAAGTTAAAGCGGCCACTGGACCAATGAGAAGAATCCTTAAAACAAGAATTCTGAGCAATGCCATGTGGACTTCTATTCCTATAGCAGTTGCGGGTGAACAGTGGTTGTCGAATGAAGTTAAATTCAGAATTCGTGTTTCTAGGCCTTATATGCGCTATTTATCTTCTTTTGGCAAATCTCCAGAAGCTGGTGCGGTAAATAATGATTTCCCTGTATATATGTTCAATACGCATCCATTTGCAACACAACAAGGAGTCCTTGAAACTGCTGAATCAGCCTTGGATTTGATTAACGTTGTTCCGAATCCATATTATGGTTTTTCTTTCTACGAAGAAAATCAAATTGATACTCGTGTAAAAATAACGAACTTACCTGATAAATGTACAGTTTCTATATTCTCAATGAATGGTTCATTAATCCGTAGGTATAAAAAAGATGATAGTGAAATTACTTCTCTTGATTGGGATTTGAAAAATCACGCTGGCATTCCAATTGCTGGAGGGGTTTATATAATTCATGTCAAAGCAGATGGAATTGGTGAAAAAACCATCAAATGGTTTGGCGCTCTTAGACCTACTGACTTAAATTCATTCTAATCAAAAAACAGGAAGTATTAATTTTTAAGAAAGAAAAAATGAAAAAAATGAATATAAAAACTTTAGCAATCCTGACAGCAGCCTTTTTAATTACTGCTAATGTCAATGTGTTTGCAGGAAACAAAGACAGGGTCGGTCAAGCTGGTGCGTTTGAACTTCTTGTTAACCCTTGGGCAAAAAGCAATGGTTTATCCAGTTCAAACATTTCTAATGCTAGAGGTGTTGAAGGTTCTTACCTCAATATCGCTGGCTTGGCATTTGTTGAAAAAACGCAAATTGCTTTTTCGCATTCTCAATATCTTAGAGGTGCAGATATAAATGTCACTTCTATAGGCTTAGCACAAAGAATCAGTGATGTGTCTGTGATTGGACTGAGTGTTCTTTCTATGGGCTTTGACGAAATGCCAATTACTACTTCAAATCAACCAGAAGGTGGAATTGGTAATTTTGCTCCTAGTTATTTGACGATTGGATTGTCCTACACTCGAACTTTCTCAAATTCTATCCATGGTGGTTTTAATGTGAAAATCATTAACGAAAGTATTTCAGATTTATCGGCTAGTGGTGTCGCATTTGATGCAGGTATTCAATATGTTACAGGTGAATATGACAATTTTAGATTGGGCATTACGCTTAAAAATATTGGAACACCCATGAGTTATGGTGGAGACGGAATTGCATGGAGAGGGTTGATTAATGGATCGGATAACAACTTAACCATGGAAATGCGTTCTGGTGAATTCGAAATGCCTTCATTGCTAGCTTTAGGAGCTTCTTATAGCTTCTTGTGGGGCAAATCTTCCAACGTCTCTTCTTTGTCAACAGACAATAAGAAAACAGAAGAATTATCGTATGATAATGCTCATCACGTGCTTACATTCTCGGGTGCATTTATTGCAAATTCATTTAGCAAAGACCAAGTATTAATTGGTGCTGAGTACATATACAATCAAATGTTTATTCTCCGTGGAGGATATCATTACGAAAGTGGTATCATTGGAAACGGCGACCAAAGAACAACCGCATTGGTTGGACCTTCTGCTGGTGCTGGTTTTAAACTACCTCTAAGCAAAACTTCTAACACATCTGTTTCAATTGATTACGCTTATCGCCTAACAAACCCTTGGGGCGGAATTCATACCATTGGAGCGCTTATCAGTTTGTAGATTGTAGCATAATTATTTAATACAAAATTTGAGAGACCTTTGAGTAGGTCTCTCAATTTATTATAAACATCTTAATATTCAACAATATGGCTAATATTAAATATTATTCGCAAGAAGGTTTAGATAAATTGAAGAATGATTTGAATCATTTAATCAGTGTTGAAAGACCCCGCATTTCTCAGCAAATTGCGGAGGCTAGAGACAAAGGAGATTTGTCTGAAAATGCAGAATATGATGCTGCAAAGGAAGCTCAAGGTCTTTTAGAAATCAAAATTTCTAAGCTTCAAGAACTAATTATAAATGCCAGAGTAGTGGATGAGTCTAAAATGGATGCCGAAAAAGTTTTATTGTTTTCTAAAGCAACCATCAAAAACTTAAAGAATAATACCTTAATGACATATACCCTTGTGCCCGAAACAGAAGCAGATTTGAAATCCCAAAAGATTTCTGTTACTTCACCCATCGCTACAGCCATGTTGGGAAAGAAAAAAGGTGATAAATTTGACGTTAATGCACCCGTGGGTATATTGAGTTTTGAAATTATTGATGTTTCTAGAGATTAATATCATGAGTACCGTTTTTACTAAAATCATAAATGGGGAAATTCCTTCTTATAAAGTGGCAGAAAATGAAAAGTTTTATGCCTTTTTAGATATTTCTCCATTGGCCGAAGGACATACCTTAGTAGTTCCAAAAGCCGAAATTGACTATATTTTTGATATCCCAGAAGGTGATTATAAAGAGCTTTTTGCGTTTGCACAAAAAATTGCTCTTTCCATTCATAAAAATTTCCCTTGTAAGAAGGTAGGAATGGCCGTCATAGGACTGGAAGTGCCCCATGCACATATTCACCTAGTTCCCATTAATGAAGTGAATGGAATTGATTTTTCCCGCCCCAAACTAAAATTATCCGAAGAGCGATTCAAAGAAATTGCTCAAATTATTTCTTCGAATCTCTAGTCCATACTTTTACCCCTGATAACGATTGGGTGCCTATCGTTTGATTTTGTTAATTTCTCTAATTTTGTCGAAGCGCTTTCTGTTTTGTAATGACTGATTACAAGCATGATAGTAAGCAATACAACAATAATGGTTTTTGTTTTTAATTTGCATACTTTATTGCAGATGATAAATATTTGTTTAATTTAGTTTTCCGAAAACAAAAATCTTTAAAACTATGTATAAAACGCTTCGTTTTCTATCTCTGTTGATGTTGTTCTGTGCCAATTATGTATTATTAATAGCGCAGCATGATTCCATCCATATTTCAACAACTCTCGTATCAGAAGAAGTTCCGAAATACGACAGAAGTTTACACCTTTCACCCGGTTTTACCTCCTTCTTGTTTCGTGATTTTGCTACTTCGCCTTTGTTTTATAACGGAATCGGACTTAGAGCAGCGGTTGGTTATGAAATCAAATCAGACAAGAGTGAACATTTTATGGATATTGATTATATCATCGGAGTTGCTTTTGCTGCAAATCCACTTCCAGCCACTGCTAGCAATTCTACTCTGGCAATGATGAATACTTCTAATTTATATTATCATTTTCTACATAAATTGACCACCTTTTACAACAATAAATACAAAATTAGTCTAGGCGGCTCGTTTATGAACTCTTTTAATGTACGTCTAAATCCAGCACTGAATAATAACTCAGTAGGAATTGAAAACTTTTCTAATTTTATGTTCTCATTCAAGCTAAACAGAGATATTTCGCGTCATCAAATCATTATTGAAGATCTTTTTTTGTTTAAAAGAAAACTGATGCCTGCCAAACGGAGTTTGTCTTTTCAATGCAATATCGGCCTTTTAAATTTCAATTATCGTCCAGGATATGCTTATAATTATCTTGGAGAAATGGATGGTTCATCCACCAATCCTTTAATATATGCCATAGAAAATCACCAATGGTCGATGAATGGAATCCGATTAAATACCAAACTCGAATTTTCTTATTTTAAACCGTATAAAAATGGCTCAAAATGGGCATATGTTTGGGATTTTGCCAATGTTCCGGGAAAATTCGAAAGCTATCAATCTGCTTTTCATCGTATTGAATATGTTTTAATTATTAACCGAAATAAACAATAATTATGAAGTATCGAAATATTGTTTTGTTTTTATCCATCTTGCTTTTTTCATCTTGCGAAAAAATCTTTATTGAGCCCAATAAAGCCAGCCATGACCCATTTGTAAATTTTGAATATTTATGGAATGAAGTGGATAAAAAGTATAGCTATTTTGAATTGAAAAAGATTGATTGGAACGATTTAAAGACAATTTATCAACAAAAACTTCATGCGGACATGACCCAAGAAGAGCTTTTTGAGGTTTTGGCAGACATGTTAAAAGAGTTGAGGGATGATCACACCAATTTGTTTTCTTCATTTAATGTTTCTCGATATAATTTGCCATTGCAAAAAGAGCTTAATTTTCATGCCCGAACACTCAATGAGTTTTATATCCCAAATGCAATGATAACCGGCCCTTTTGTGCATGATTTTTTACACAATGGCAATGTTGGATATGTTCGTTATTCTAGTTTTATGTCGGCCTTCTCGAAAACAGATTTGGACTATGTGCTTAATAAATATAAAAATACAAGAGGGTTGATTTTAGACCTTAGAGAAAATGGCGGTGGCAATATGTTTAATATTATGCCTTTGTTGGAACGATTTGTTAGCCAACGAACCTTGGTTGCATATTCCATTACCCGAAATGGCATACATCATCATGATTTTTCAGAACCCGCACCCATGTTTGTCAATCCGCCTGATGGAGAGGTTTTTCAAAAACCCGTTGTTGTTCTTATTGACCGTGGTTCCTATAGTGCCACTACGTTTTTCTCTTTGTGTACAAAAGCACTGCCCAATATCACCTTGGTGGGCGACACTACAGGAGGTGGCGGAGGCATGCCCAATGGTGGTCAATTGCCCAATGGATGGACGTATCGTTTTAGCATTACTCAACTTCTGGACGTAAATAAAAATGCATATGCTGAAAAGGGTGTGCCGCCCGATATTTGTGCCAGTTTCGACTGGAATGATTTGACCAAAGACGAATTGTTGGAAAAAGCTATTTCGGAAATAAATCATATGTTTGGAAAATAGAAAACTCAACAGTAATAATATCTGTATCTTTACAACATCAAAATTAGTATTGTGAAAACACTTCAAAAAATCATAAAGAGTTTATTGTTTCAACATTTATTATTCTGGGCAACAGTAGCTTTCTTATTACTGCTTCCTGATTTTAACAAGGGTGATTTAAAATCGTGGCAAGTTGTTTTGCAAAACTTCACCACACTTTCTTTTATAGCATTGGCTGTATATCTGAATCTATTAATTATAATTCCTCGATTTTTAAGAAAGAAAAGATTTGGATATTTTGTACTGTTTCAGTTGGCAAATATTCTTTTGTTTTTCATGTTGGATGTTTTAACGGGCATTTATTTTTTCAATTATGACTATTCAAGTGCCTTTGATCCAAAAATGTCTGCCTCGACAAAATTTGCTGTTTTATTTCTTTCGGAAGTACTTTTAGTTTCTTTTTTTATTGCTGTCACTACCTTTATAAAGCTTTTGAGAGACTGGATGACCATGCAAGACAACACTTTGAAACTAAAGGAGATGGAGCGACAAAAGCTAGAAGCAGAATTGCAATCATTAAAATCTCAAATTAATCCCCATTTTTTATTCAATACATTGAATAATATTTATGCTTTAGCCTTGGACGAATCTGAAAAAACACCAGATATGATTCTGAAACTTTCCGAATTAATGCGATATATAATCTACGATTGTCGTTCACCAAAAGTAAAACTATCTAAGGAAACCGAATTTATCAAAAACTATATAGCTCTGGAACAGCTTCGACTGGATGGAAAAATTAAAACCGATTTTTTCTGCGAAATGTGCGATGATATAGAACTGCCGCCGCTGATTTTTATCAATTTTCTGGAGAACGCATTCAAACATGCATCCAAAACAGAGGGATCTTATATTTCTGTCCGTATTTTAGTAGAAAAAAATAAAGAACTATTATTCCATGTTGAAAATTCAAAAGAAGATGATATGGAAGACGAAACTCAAGAATATTCCGGAGTAGGTCTCGAAAATGTGAAAAAAAGATTAAGCTTACTTTATCCCCAAAGACATACATTAGACATTCAAAATATACCTTATAAATTTAGCGTAACCCTTAAACTAAACTTAGATGAATCGTAAAATTAAAGCTCTTATTGTTGACGATGAGCCTTTGGCACAGCGTGTTATTGAAAAATACGCCCAAGATGTTCCCTCTTTGGAAATCGTAGCAAAATGTGCCAATGCTATTGAAGCACAAGAAGCGATTAACAATCACGACATCGACCTGATGTTTTTGGATATAAATATGCCTAAAATGACAGGAATCTCCTTTTTGAAAATATTAAAAGATCCACCCATGGTCATTATTACTACTGCTTATTCAGAATATGCCTTAGAAGGTTTTGAGTTGGATGTAATTGATTATCTGAAAAAGCCATTTCCATTCGAACGGTTTTTTAAAGCCATTCAGAAAGTACAAGAAAAACTTATACTGAATGATCCAAAAGCAAATGCCGAACTCAATGCAATTGCCATTCAGAAGTCAAGGGGTGTTGACTATGAGCGTTTTATATTTATTAAGTCAGATAAAAAAAACTATAAAGTAAATTTTTCAGATATTTGTTTTATTGAGGCATTGGGCGATTATATCAAAGTTCATACTGTTGATAAGACGCTTGTTACTTATTTATCCATGAAAAAAATGGAAGCTTTGTTGCCCGTCGAAGCATTTGTAAGAATCCATAAATCGTTTATTGTAAATATTCACCGAATAAAAACCATTGAAGGCAATATGGTAGAAGTAAAAAATGAACGAATTACCATCGGAAACAACTACAAAAAGCAGTTTCAAGACTTAATTGATACATATTCTGCAAAATAGTTTATTACAGAATAAACCTAAATTTCAGGTAGACTGTACTTTGTGGATTTTTCAAATCAATTGTTTTATTTCTAAGAATGAATACGTATCTTTGTTGTCCTAACATAATTGCAACAATTTGAATAATAGAGTTACAAAAAAGAGAGTTTTAGTTACTGGAGGTGCTGGTTTTATCGGTTCAAACTTGGTTGATGATTTTTTGTTGCACGATAATTTTGTTGTGTGTTTGGATGATTTTTCAACCGGAAAAAGAGAAAATATTGCTCATTTAAATGATCATCCTAATTTTCTTCTTGTGGAAGGAGATATTCGGAATTTAGATGATTGTAAAAAGGCATGTGCAGGAGTTGATATTGTTCTTCATCACGCTGCTTTGGGCTCTGTTCCGAGGTCGATGGAAGATCCCATTACAACAAACGAAGTTAATATTTCGGGATTTTTAAATATGTTGGTTGCGGCTCGCGATGCTTCTGTGAAGCGTTTTGTCTACGCATGTAGCTCTTCTACGTATGGTGATTCTACAGCTCTTCCTAAAGTGGAAGACAAAATTGGAAAACCTCTTTCACCCTATGCCATAACAAAATATGTAAATGAGCTTTATGCGGATGTTTTTGCTAATTTATATGCAATGCAGTTAATTGGCTTGCGATACTTTAATATTTTTGGCCGCCGACAAGACCCATTTAGCACCTATTCAGCCGTTATTCCAAAATTTGTGTCAGCGTTGATTAATTACAAACCGATTACCATTAATGGTGATGGTAGTTTTTCCCGCGATTTTACCTATATTGAGAATGTGGTTTTAGCAAATCATTTGGCGGCTACAACCCAAAACCCAGAAGCTATTAATCAAGTTTATAATGTCGCTTGTGGCGAGCGAACTACCTTAAATCAAATGGTAGAAGCTCTGATTGAATTTATGTCAGAATACGATCCGAAAATAAAAAATGCCGAAGTAATAT
>JAQUGA010000006.1 GCA_028684405.1 Bacteroidales bacterium
CCGCTTAAAACGTCCGTAAATCCATTATAGAAAACGATTCCTGCAAATATTTTAGTATTTCCACTAATGGTGTATTCAGCGCCACCTCCAATAATAATAGATTCTTTAAAGAGGGCAACGTCCTTGTGAATTCCAAATTCCTTCGGTGATACTTCCGAAGAGTTTGCCAGTTTATATGTGTCCTTGGCGTTGGCTTTAGTTCGAATGGAATTGTCAATGCCAAAATTTCCATAATAGGTCATTCTTCCAAATTGGGCGGTTTTAAGTTTGAATGAGATAGGAATACTGATATAACTCAGTTTGTACCTTCTGGATACCGTCGCATCAACCAAGCCCGAACCATCATAATTAACCATGTCGTCGTATGTCAATTTTCCACCTGTGCTTTTAAATTGTAAACCCGTATTTATGAAATAGTGCCCTGAACCACCAATCGCAAAGTCACCAACCAAGCCATAAGTGTAGCCAATGGTAGCGCCGTCATATTTGTAATTTAGAGAATTTGGTTGCATCCAGTCGATTGAAGGGGCAAATTTAAGCCCTAAAACAAAAGTTTTTGAATCGTCTTGCGAGAATACTGAACTTAATAATAATATACTCAAAATGAGGGTTGCAATGTTTTTTTTCATATTCTGTGGTTTTATTTTAGCAAACTAATACTTAATTGAAAGAACAAATATACTGCATTATTGTTTACTTTTTTTGTTTTAACAGTGCATAAAATAAAAATGTTCATAAAAATATTTAATTAGAGTATAAAACAATTTTGCATTTATGTTTGTTTAAAGGAAAATATACTAGGTTTGTAGAAGTTTTTTATTTCTATAATCTAAACCAGAACTTATGAAAAGATTGATAGTAGTGTTGGGATTGAGCGCATTGACGATGATTAATTTTTCGTCTTGTAACTCTTGCGATCGTACCAAAGAAAAGAAATTTGCGGTTAAGCAAAGCCAATTAAAAGAGGCAAAGCAACAAATAAAAATTTCTATTGAAAGGTATGAACAAGATTTATTTACGGTACGTAAGGACTCTTTTTTGACAGACTTGCTAAAAGTTCAAAAGAAATATCCCTTTTTTTTAGAAGGTGATTTAGAGGATGTTCGGAATCAAAAACAGTTGTGGGGATACATTAATGATCCCATGATTAAAGAAGTTTACCAAAAAACACAAAAGCGTTTTCCAAATTTAAATAAATTAACAGATGATTTGCTCGACGCAATGTCCTATTATAAAACATATGTGCCCGAAGCAACCATTCCAAAAGTGTATACGTATGTTTCTGGTTTCGATTATGAATTGCCGGTAAAATACATGGATAATATGTTGATTATCGCATTGGATATGTTTATTGGTCCTCATGTAGATTACTATGATCAACTTGGAATTCCAAAGTATGTTTCATACGAATATCAGCCCGAATTCATTGTTCCAGTGAGCTTTAAAGAAATTTCGTATGCTTATTTGCCCAGTCCCAAAACAAGGGTAACTATGTTGGACTATATGATTTTTGAAGGGAAAAAACTCTATTTTACAGAATTGATGATGCCCCATATGCATGATAGTTTGATTATTGGATATCCACTGCGTAAATTAGATTGGGCGATTCAAAACGAAGGAAATATTTGGGCTTATTTAATTGAAAATAATTTATTGTATTCAAAAGATAATAAAGCGATTGTGAAGTTTATCAACGACGCTCCTTTTACTTCTGTTTTTGCTCGCGAATCGCCAGGAAGAATAGGACATTGGGTAGGTTGGCAAATCGTTCGTTCGTACATGCATAATAATGAGGTGGATTTGCTTGAGATGATGAGAGATGAGAATTTTAGAGGGATTTTAGAGAAGTCAAGATATAAACCAAAGAAAAACAATGTATAGTTATGTTAGTAAAGACTTATGGATGTGCGATTTATGGGATCACAGCGATACCCATTACTGTAGAGGTGAGTATAGAGTCGGGTGTGAATTTTCTTCTTGTCGGCTTGCCCGACAGTGCTGTAAAGGAGAGTCAGCAGCGGATTGATTCCGCATTAAAATACAATAATTATCGCATCCCTGGTAAAAAAGTAGTGATTAATATGGCTCCTGCTGATATAAAAAAAGAGGGGTCGGCTTATGATTTAACGATTGCTGTCGGTATTTTAGCGGCTTCTGGTCAAATTAAAGCGGAAGGAATAGAGGATTATTTAATAATGGGTGAACTTTCGCTAGATGGAAGTTTGCAACCAATTAAAGGCGTTTTGCCCATTGCCATTGAGGCTCGAGATAAAGGGTTTAAAGGTTTGATTGTTCCTGCTCAAAACGCAAAAGAAGCGGCCATCGTAAGCGAACTTGAAGTGTATGGTGTGGAACAAATTATTGAAGTTATTGATTTTTTTAATGGAAAATGTCAATTGGAAAGAACAATCATCGACATTGATCAAGAATTTTCACAAGGTTTGTCGGATTATGAATTTGACTTTTCTGATGTAAAAGGGCAGGAAAATATTAAGCGATCATTGGAAATTGCAGCAGCAGGTGGGCATAATGCCATTTTAATTGGTCCTCCTGGTTCTGGAAAAACGATGTTGGCGAAAAGATTGCCTTCCATTTTGCCTCCTTTAACTTTGGATGAATCATTGGAGACGACCAAAATTCATTCGGTAGCCGGAAAATTAATGAGAAGTAGTTCGTTGGTTTCGGTGCGACCTTTTCGTTCGCCGCATCATACTATTTCTGACGTGGCTCTGGTGGGAGGTGGCTCCAATCCGCAGCCTGGAGAAATCTCCCTGGCGCACAATGGAGTTCTTTTTTTAGATGAGCTACCTGAATTTAAACGTCAGGTGCTAGAAGTCATGCGTCAACCGCTGGAAGATCGGAAAGTGACGATTTCTCGTTCTAAGTTTACGGTGGATTATCCTGCATCATTTATGTTTGTTGCAGCCATGAATCCCTGCCCTTGTGGGTATTACAATCACCCTGATACCGATTGTACTTGTTTGCCAGGGGTGGTTCAAAAATATATTAATAAAATTTCCGGACCTTTGTTGGACAGAATAGATATTCATGTTGAGGTAGTTCCTGTAAATTTTAATGAATTGACGAGTAAAGCAGAAGGGGAGAAGAGCTCTGTGGTTCGACAAAGAGTGGTGATGGCACGAAAAATTCAAGAATATAGATTTGCCAATAATCCGGGAGTGTACGCCAATGCGCAAATGAGCTCTAAGGATATTCGAAAATATTGTCAAATTTCGGAGGCAGGTACTGCTTTGCTAAAAATTGCTATGGAAAAATTGGGGTTGTCGGCTCGGGCTTACGATCGTATTTTGAAAGTATCGCGCACTATCGCCGATTTGGCTGGTTCAAAAGATATTTCCCTCGAACATTTGTCCGAAGCCATTCACTATCGTAGCCTCGACAGAGATAATTGGGGGAAATAAAAAAATTAGAATGGATTTCCTGCTTTGATAATAATGGCTTCAAGGATTCGTTTCAAATCATTGCAATCATTGTCCTCAGGACATTTTCGAACCATATGTTTGAATATTATTTCTACTTTTTGATGAATCATAGTAGAATCGTCACCGACTAATAATATATGAATGCTTTTTTCTTCTATCACTGCATCCTTTTTAATCATAATGGCCGATTCCCACAATCTGTCGTTGGAAAGCACATTGGCATAATAAAGTCCCTCTCCAGGGATTAGTTTTTTGGTGTTATTAATGTTTAAAAGCCATGATCGATATCCAAATTCAGAGAATATCGGTTCGCCTTCCATTAATTGACCACTGATTGAATAATCGTAATGTAAATAAGCATGTGCTTTTATTAAATCACCGACTTCTAATGCATTACGGATTTTTGAAGAGCTAATTGATTCGTTTTGAATGTCTTGTTCTGGAATCTCTTCCACCGTAAAGCCAAGATTTCGTCCCATATTATACAAAACATCAAAACCACCTTCTCGATTGTGTCCAAAAAAATGATTGTATCCAATGACTATTTTTTTTGCATTTAATTTTTGATGTAAAATGCGATAAATAAAATCGCGAGATGTTATTTTCGAAAACTCTAAAGTGAATGGGATAAAAACTACATTATCAATACCAATTTTCTCCAACAATTGGATTTTTTCTTCTTTGGTATTGAGTAGTTCTATTTTTAGATCTGGATTAAGAAATTCTCTTGGATGTGGGTCGAAGGTTAAAATAACGGATTCTCCATCAATTTCTTTGGCAAGTTTGATAATCCGTTTTAAGATTAGACGGTGAGCCACATGAACACCATCAAAAGAACCAATGGTAACCACTGGATTTTTTATGGCTGCAATTTCTTTTAAATTATTATAGACTTTCACTTCTCTTCACTGTGTTTTACAAAATAGGCTACTTTTTCCATGGATGTAACCATGTCGTATTTTTCCAGATATACATTTTCGGGAACTGTAATGTGGGTTGAAGTATAGTTTAAAATCCCTTTTATACCCGCTTCAACAAGGAGATTTGCAACGGCCGAAGCTGCATTGTTGGGAACAGTCATAATGCCAATAGATATGTTTTCTCTTTTAGCAATTTCTTTTAAGTTACTTTGTGGGTAACATTTAACACCTTCGATCTCTTTTCCGGTTTTGTTAGGGTCTACATCAAAACATGCGACAATTTTTATTTTAGAGTTTTTTCCTGTAAAATAGGACAAAATAGCTCCTCCTAGTTTTCCAGCTCCAACCAATGCTACTTTCAAAACCTCTTCACTATCAATTATTTCTCCAATTCGGTTTAGTAATTCTACAATATCATACCCTTTTCGTAAGGTGCTAACATGTCCAATTAACATAATGTCTCTGCGAACTTGGACAGCCGTGTTGTTGAGTAGAGAAGCCAATTCGTGAGAGTAAATATGGGTTTTTCCATGCTCAATACACGATGATAATATTCGGCGATATTGGCTGAGTCGTTCAATCGTTTTTGAAGGCAAATTTGGTATCATGTTTTCCTTTTTTGATTTTGATAAAAAGAGTGCAGAGGTGTTAAAGATTCAACGATTTTATTATTGCCTGAATGCGTTGATTCGCTTGTTCATTTAGAGCATCATATTCAGATGCATTTTTTAGCTCTTTTTTAATGCCAAAATAGAACTTTATTTTAGGTTCAGTTCCAGAAGGTCTTACTGTTATTTTACTACCATCTTCTGTGAAAAATTGAATCACATTTGAGGTTGGTAGATTGATGGCAGTGATGATATTTTTAAGAGTGTCTACTTTTTCTGCTTTTTGATAGTCTCTAATTTCAATTACTTTTGAGCCATTAATTTCTTTTGGAGGATTGCTTCTGTAGTTTTCCATCATGCGTTTTATTTCATCGGCTCCGGCTTTTCCTTTTTTGGTGATCGAGATGAGGTCTTCTTTATAAAAACCAAATTTTAAATAAATTTCTACTAAAACATCAATTAAGGTCATATTTCTCGACTTTGCCCATGCGGCGACTTCTGCAATCATACAACAGGATGCAACAGCGTCTTTGTCTCGCACATAATCTCCAATTAGATATCCATAGCTCTCTTCGCCGCCTACTATAAATTGTTTTTCTCCCTTGAATTTTTCAATTAATTCGGCAATGTATTTAAAGCCCGTTAATACATCAAAGGATTCTACATTGTAATGCTTTGCAATATCGTTCAGTAATTCTGATGTGACAATTGTTTTTACTACAAATTCATTGCCCTTATATTTGTTTTTTTCTTGCCATTGCAAAAGAATGTAATAATAAAGAATGGATGCCGTTTGGTTGCCGTTTAGCAAAACAAAATTTCCATTTTTATCCTTGCAAGCCACTCCAACTCTGTCTGCATCAGGATCCGTAGCCATAACTAAATCAGCATTTACCTGTTGTGCTTTTTTCAGAGCTAATGCCAGCGTTTCTCTCTCTTCTGGATTGGGCGAAACAACCGTTGGAAAGTTTCCATCTGGTAATGCTTGGTCTTCAACAAGATGAACCTTGCTAAAACCAAAATGTTCGAGCATTTGAGGAACCGCCATAATGCCAGTTCCATGAATGGAAGAATAGACAATGGGCAAATCATGATGCTTTTGAATCAAATCTGGACGAATGGACAATGTTTTCAAATAATCAAAATATACTACATCAATATCGTGTCCAATAATTTGAATTTTATCAAAATCAGCTTTGAATTTTACCAAATTGGGCGAATTGATTTTTTCTACTTCCGTAATGACATTTTTATCGTGTGGAGGAACCAATTGACCGCCGTCAGACCAGTAAACTTTGTATCCATTATATTCTTTTGGATTGTGCGATGCCGTTATGATAATGCCTGCATTGCAGCGTAAATAGCGAACCGTGAAAGAGAGTTCTGGAACCGGGCGAAGTTTATCAAACAGATATACTTTAATTCCATTGGCACTCATAACTTCTGCTGTAACTTGTGCAAAATAGGAACTGTTGTTTCTTGAATCAAATGCAATGGCAACACTGGGTTCCATATTTGGAAAACTCTTGATTATATAGTTGGCCAAGCCTTGAGTGGCCATTCCAACGGTATATTTGTTCATCCGATTGGTGCCAACGCCCATAATACCTCTCAGTCCTCCGGTGCCAAATTCAAGGTTTTTATAAAAGGAATCAACGAGTTCCGTTGAGCTTTCAGCTAATAAACGGCTTACTTCATTTCGGGTTTCAGTATCGTAACTGTCACTTAACCAGTTTTTTGCATTTTCAATGATGTTTTTGTCAAGGGTGTTCATAGGGCATTATTGTTTGCGGTTCTTATCGGGTTTGTAATCTTTTTAAAGGAGTGTATAAAATTGGGAGAATGATAATTTAGGAGCAATCCCAAAGGTTTTTTTGCAATGCTTAGTGCTGATTTCATCATCGTTTCGTCGGCCGAAGTAATTTGATTTTTATTGCAAATAATAATCATTACCGTATTTTCGACAAATAAATCAACTTGGATATTAAAATTAAGAGGTGTGTTTTTATAAAAAACAGGAATTCTATAATCCAAAATTATATTGGTGTTGCGAGCTAAAAGCTCGTTGTATAAACATAGTTTATATATGTCTGGATGCAAGCCAAAACCCATCTCCCGAAGTACTTCTGAAGATGCAGCCAAAATCCGAGTCGATAATCTATTAGATATACTGGTTTCCATTTATTTCGAATATGCATTTTTTCAAACTTTCACGCCAATGCGGAATTTCAATATTAAAATCTGTTTTTATTTGTGTTTTGTCAAGCACTGTATAGTACGGACGTTGAGCAAGGGTTAAATATTCTGCTGATTTTATAGGATTGATATGACAATTTAATTCTGCTATTTCTACAATGCTTTGTGCAAAATCATACCACGAGCATACACCTTCGTTCGAGAAATTATAGGTAACAACGTGCTCCATGTTGAGATGGTTGTTTGCAATGGTCAATATCCCATCTGCAAGATCATTTGCATATGTGGGGGTTCCAACTTGGTCAAACACAACATTCAAACTCTCTTTATGCTGAGCGTGTTTTAGAATTGTTTTTACAAAATTATTGCCGTAAGCAGAGTAGAGCCATGATGTTCGTATAATTACACCGTTGCAACCTGACAAAATCATCTGTTGTTCGCCTTGTAGTTTTGTGTAACCATATACGGATAGAGGATTTGCTGGATCACACTCTTCGTATGGTTTAAAGTTTCGACCATCAAATACATAGTCCGTTGAAATATGAATCATAAATATTTTGTGTCTATAGCAAGCATCCGAAAGAATTGTTACCGCAGTTGTGTTTAGCAGTTCAGCCATAGATTGTTCCTCTTCGGCAACATCCACAGCGGTGTAGGCTGCACAATTGATAATAATATTCGGTTTATGTTTTTCAATATTTTCTTCAACGCTGTCTTCTGAACTGATGTCCATCTCAGCCAAATCTGTGTATATAAAATGGTGAGCTGTGTTTTTGTTTTCTGCTTTAATGGCGCTTCCTAGTTGCCCATTTGAGCCGCATACTAAAATTGTGAACCTTGGTTTCATATGACAAATTTTTTAAAATATTTAATGGTTTCTTTTAAGCCTTCCTCCAAGTCAATTTTTGGTTCCCAATCTAATATTTCTTTAGCTTTGGCAATATCTGGTTTTCGTTGAAGTGGATCGTCTGATGGCAAGGGAAGATAAATCAGCTTTGATTTAGAGTCGGTGAGTTTGATGACTAAACTTGCTAATTCATTCATCGAAAACTCATTAGGGTTTCCCATGTTTATTGGGCCAATTACACTGTCGTCTGTGCCCATCATCCGAACCAAGCCGTCTAATAAATCATCAACATAGCAGAAACTGCGTGTTTGAGTTCCATTTCCAAAAATAGTAATGTCTTTGTTTTGAAGTGCTTGCATGATGAAGTTCGAAACTACACGACCATCGTTTGGATGCATTTTGGGTCCGTATGTATTGAAAATTCGAATAATTTTTATTTTTACATCATTTTGCTTGTGGTAATTTACAAACAACGATTCAGCACACCTCTTTCCTTCATCATAGCATGATCTTTCTCCAATTGGATTTACGTTTCCCCAGTACGATTCGGTTTGTGGATGTACTTCTGGATCGCCATACACTTCACTGGTGGAAGCTTGTAAGATTTTTGCTTTGATTCGTTTGGCAAGCCCAAGCATGTTTATTGCTCCCATTACCGACGTTTTTATTGTTTTAATGGGATTGTATTGGTAATGAATGGGCGATGCCGGACAAGCCAAATTATAAATCTCATCTACTTCTATAAAAAAAGGCATGGTTACATCGTGTCGAATAAGTTCAAAATATGGATTTTTCAACAAATGCGTAATGTTCTCTTTTTGTCCAGTAAAATAATTATCCAAACAAATCACTTCGTGATTTTCATTAAGTAGCTTTTCGCACAACTGAGAACCCAGAAAGCCTGCACCACCTGTTATTAAAATCCTTTTTTTCATGTTTTTAATCTTCGATTTTTATGAGTTTTGATAATTTTACTTTGTGGTATCTAATCCTATGCAGAAGTACTCAAAGCCCAATTCTTTCATTTCGTGACGGTCGTAAATGTTTCTTCCATCAAATATAAGGTTTTTTTTCATCTCTTTTTTTATTTTTTCCCAATGTGGCAATCTAAATTCCGACCATTCTGTGAGAAGGAGCAGTGCGTCTGCGTTTTTTATGGCTTCATATTGGGTTGGAGAGTAGGTGATTACATCTCCTATCAGGCGGCGACATTCATCCATTGCAACGGGGTCATAAGCAACAATATTGGCTCCTGCTTTTTGCAAAAGTTTAATCAAAACCAATGAAGGTGCTTCTCGCATATCATCCGTGTTGGGCTTGAAAGACAATCCCCACAAAGCAATTGTTTTTCCTTTGATATCTTGATTGAAATAGTTCATCAACTTTGTGAAAAGAATCGATTTTTGGTCTTCATTAACCGCTTCAACAGATTTTAATATTCTTAGTTCATATCCGTGTTCAGACGCCGTTTTGATAATCGCTTTCACATCTTTAGGAAAGCAAGAACCGCCATAACCAATGCCTGGATAGATAAATTTGTGACCAATTCTCGAGTCTGATCCAATTCCTCTGCGAACCATATTTACATCAGCACCCATAATTTCACACAGATTGGCAATGTCGTTCATAAAACTAATTTTTGTTGCCAGCATCGCATTAGCAGCGTATTTTGTCATTTCTGCCGAAGGCACATCCATAATAATAACAGGATGTCCATTTAAAACAAATGGACTGTATAGTTTTTGCATTATTCCTTCTGCTTTTTCTGATTCTACGCCTACTACAATGCGGTCGGGTTTCAGAAAATCACGGATGGCATCTCCTTCCTTTAAAAATTCAGGATTAGAGGCTACATCAAATTCAATGTCAACTCCACGTTTATCCAGCTCTTGTTGAATAACTTCCCGTACTTTTTGTGCCGTTCCTACGGGTACAGTGCTTTTGGTTACCATCAATACGTATTTGGTCATCTCTTTCCCAATAGTACGGGCCACATCCAAAACGTATTTTAAGTCGGCACTTCCATCTTCATCCGAAGGGGTTCCAACAGCACTGAAAATTACATCGGCTTTTTCGATACTGCCTGCTAAATCAGTAGTAAAGTGTAAACGATTTTTTTCTATGTTTCGAAGAATCATAGGCTCTAAACCGGGTTCCCAAATTGGCGAAATGCCTTTGTTTAAGAGTTCAATTTTTTTCGAATCAATATCAACGCAACGAACATCAATGCCTACTTCTGCAAAGCATGTTCCTGTTACCAATCCCACATAACCTGTTCCGACAATGAGTACCTTCATGCGATAATGTTTTTATTTTATATAAATATTATTTCTAATCATTTTATTTGGTTGATAAATAAACCATAAATCCAATTTGTAATCCTCTGCAATCCAAATAGTTATTGACATAGCCTTCCTGTTCTTCCAGATTGTTTTGAGCGTCGAATTTCCGTATTGAATATTTTATACTGTGACGACTCTTCATCAAAGCACTGTATGAAACGTTAATGCCAAATTTCTCTTTAAATATTAATTGAAGCCCTCCGCTGTAACCCAGATATCCCATTGAGTTGGTTCGAGGCCGGTATGTAACTTCTACATATCGATTTGATAATTCATTGTATTCTAAATCAATCGATGGAATATTCATGCTTCGGATGCCAGCGTTTCCTTCTGCAAATAAATTTACAGTAATTTTTTCTGGTTGAATAATGATGGGTAAATTCAGTTGTACGTTTAAGCCAGTTTTTCCGCTATTGTACCTTCCTTTTATTAAGTATCTGTCTGGCATTGAGTAAGATAGAAATGCGTCTTTGTTAAATGCCAGATTGTTGTATTCGTAATTAAAACCGACTCCAATACCTTTGTAAATGATATAGTTAGCATCAAAGCCCAATTGAAATCCATTTTTAGCAAATAGGCCATCTGCTTTTTTACTGCTAAACTCTTCACCGGGGATAAGGGTTCCTCCATAAAAGTTTAATGTGAGCATTTTATCGAATAAACCTAATGTAGGTTGGGCTTGCATCAAACCAATGCAACTTATAAGGGAAAGAAATAATATTGTTTTTTTCATAGTATAAGCTGTTAGTAGTTTAAATATAAATCGATGAATACGTCTTGTCGGGCGGGCACAGATTCTATTTGTGGATAAAAGCGTGGATAGAAATTGTTTTTAATATCTATAGGAGCCAATACTATTTCGTGGATAAACTCTGGAGAAACATTAGAGCCAAGATCTCTGAAAATGACAAATTTGAATATTTCGTTGCTGGTAAATTGAACAAAATCAAAAAAATACCATCCATTCATGAAATCGCGTTGTCGAAGAAATTTTATTGGATAACTGCTCGCTCGAATGTTGCGTGTTCGGCCTGCAAAATTAGTGTTGTGCCATAATTCAATAAAAATATCACTGTTTTTGAACATCGATGGCAGCATCAAATTAATGGAGTCAATAAATACTCTTTGAGGTGGATTGCTCACGAAAATGGTTTGGCTGTATTCGTTGAAATCATTGTTCGTGCAAGTTCCTCTTAGCTTTACGGTGTAGGTGCCCGAATTATTGAAAACATGACTTGGTTCGTCGTTATTGCTCTGATTACCATCACCAAAATTCCACATAAATTGATTGGCACCACTCGAGGTGTTTTTTAAAATAATTTTGTTGGGAGCAAAATTGTTGTTGTTAAAGTGTGAAAATGTAAATCCTGCTTGCACCGGAATAGATGCTTGGTTTAGTTCGGGCATTGGCAAATTGAAAGTGTCGGATCCCAGTTCGTTTTTGACAATAAGAGTAACGGTGTAATCGCCCGGAGTTGGATAGATTCGGGTTGGATTTTGATCGGTAGAAGTAGTGCCATCACCAAAATCCCAAAAGTAAGAAACATTGCCTAATTTGTTTTCCGTAACTTGATAGTATGTAACAGGATAAGGGGGCTCACAATTTTTAATTACGGCATTAACACTTTTGATTTTTAATTGAGGAGGAGCTACATAAAAAAAATCGAAGCCTTTTACGGGGTCTTTTTTGCAGTTGCCAAAAAACAGAGTAAGTGCAATTAGGAAAATAAAAAAGATAGTTTTTTTCGCTTGCTTTAAAAAAGTTTGGATTTTTTCAATCATTATATACCTATTTGTTCTTTTTATAAGGCAAATATAATGAATTTTGAATAAAGAATTGTGAAAGATTTAAAGATTATTTTTTATTCCCTTCAGAATTAAAATTCTACGATGAGTTTTGCGTTTATTTGGCGGGGAGTCAAGTAGTTAGGAATGGGAAGTCGGTTGTTGTAAATGTCTGTAATCCAGATGTATGAAACGGTATTGCTGATTTGCAAAAGATTAAATACTTCCAAACTCAGCCATGATGACTTGATGTATTTCCAATATCCTTTTCTTTCAGATATTCCAGCTTCGGAAAGAAGTTGTGCAGAAAAACCAATATCTACTCTTCGGTACGGAGGCATTCTGTATGTATGAGTATATTTTGGTCTGCCTGGTGCTCCAAAAGGCAAACCCGTTCCAAATGCTAAATTCAGGTGCATTTTAAACATGGGATTGTTCGGAATGTAGTCCTGAAAAAAGAGATTTACATTTACTCTTTGATCGGTAGGACGCGGAATGTATCCAGGATAGCTAATGCTGCTATCCGCCGGAATGGAAGAGATGCTGGGGCGAATTATATTGCCTTGAGAGTCATAAAAAGTTTGTTTGAAATCGTTTAAAATGTCTTCTTTGGTTTGCATCAGCGAAACGCTCAACCAGGAATCAATTCCAGGAACAAATTCTCCTATTATTTTCATGTCAATTCCTCCGGCGTAGCCTTTGGCATTGTTTTCTGCAAAGTAACGAATGCGAACATTGTCAATTTCGTATGGGATCAGATTGAGTAGATGCTTGTAATAAATTTCGGAAGTGAACTTAAAAGGACGATCCCAAGCTTTGAAAAAAGCATCATAACCAAGTACAAAATGAATGGATGTTTGTGATTTTATGTTTGTATTCAAATCTCCTTGCATGTTTCGGAGTTCTCTGTAAAATGGTGGTTGCTGATATACGCCAGTGGATAAGCGATAGGATTGTGTCTTTTTTCGAGTAGGACGATAAAAGAGCGTTGCTCTGGGGCTGATTAAAAATTGATTGTTTACGTCCCAATACGAAAACCTAGCTCCGTAAACCAAAAGTACTCGATTGCTGTCACCGTCAATCTTCCATTGGTCTTGAATGTATCCACTGATGCGCGAAGAACTTAAAATATTATTGGAAACATATAAAGAGGTCATATTTAATGCTCTTTCTTCGCTGCCAATCGGAATGATGGTTCCAGGAATGTCCGAATAGTGAGGAGTGATATATCCAGCCGAGTCATTCATTCGCCACTCTTTCAGTCGGTCGTCAATGTGTTCAAATTGGTATTTCAAACCCCAAGATAGGGCGTGATTGCCCTTTTTTGTTTCGTTTTTGACTTCAATGTTTAATACATTTGCATTGAGCTGATTTCTAGCATGTTCTAAAAATGTTCCAACGCCACGGTTAAATGTAGCATCTCCAAAGTCGTCTTTTCCAAAATCGGTTTCTAGGTCATCCAGCCAATATTGCCCTTGAATATCGTAGGTTTCCGTTTCGAAGCTGTTGAAGTAGGAAGCAATGAATTTGTAAGCAGTGTTGTGTTTGGGTCGCCAATTGGCGTAAAAAGCAGTAGTGATGGTTTGAAACTTATCAATCTCTTGTCCGTCGAAATATATTTTCAGTTTAAGTGCTTGTTGAATCGTTCCAAAACTGGTTTCTCTGGTTTGTGGAACCAATTTAAATGTATTGTTCGAGTAATGTCCCAGAAAGTTGAGGTCTAATTTATCGTTGATTTTATGCGATATTAAAGTTTGAGCATCTGCGAAAGAGGGACGATAGTCGCCTTTTGTCTCCATGCTTTTTAAGATGTAAGAGTTTGATTTGTAACGAACTCCAACAAGATATGATGTTTTATTATTGAGCAACAAATCTTCTACATGAAGGGTTCCGCCAAGAAGGCTTGCCGAAGCAGAACCAGCAAGTTTTTGTGGCTTTTTATATTCAATATCTAAAACCGATGACATCTTATCCCCGTATTGAGGGGCAAAACCGCCTGCCGAAAAATGAATATTATTCACTAAATCTGAATTTAAAAAGCTCAATCCTTCTTGTTGTCCCGCTCTAATCAAAAAAGGGCGATATATTTCGATGCCGTTTACATAAATTAGATTTTCGTCGTAATTCCCACCTCTAACATTGTATTGTGAACTTAGTTCATTGCTTGAACTCACGCCCATTTGAGTTTTTATCAAAGCTTCAACGCTGCCACTTGGAGTAGGGAAAAGGCTGGCTTCTTTTGGGTTTATTTTGGTAAAACCAAGAGGGTTTTCTGCATTTTCTCGAATTACAAAAGGATCCAATTCGGTAGAAGAGGTTTTGAGTGTGAAATTAATATTTCGGCGAATGCCTGGATTTAGGAGGATGGTAATTGATTGAGATTTGTATCCGATAAAGGAAACAATAATGCGATGTTCTTTGTTGGCCAACACTTGCAATTCGTAATTCCCATCTTTGTCGGAGCTTGTGCCGCCGGCTTGTCCCCATATGGCAATGTTAACCAAGTCGATAGTCTTTCCATTTTCATCATAAATTTTTCCGAAAATAGATGCGTATTCTTGTGAAAATCCGATGGCGAAAAATCCAATAAATAAGAGCAGTAAAAGAGTTTTTTGTTTCATCAAATGTTTCAAAATTTTTGCAAAGATAGTAATCTATATCAAACAGATAATACCAATACTTAAAACAAATTATTCCATAGGATAATTTGGTTTTAGTATGGTTTACACCGATAGAGTTTCTGTTATAGTGCAAAAGATATTTAGTGCCTGCATTAAAACACCAACTTCATCTTTATTCTAATAGCGAATTTAAATCATTCCGAATTAGATTTTGTAAGATTTTTCGAATTGTGCTATTACATAAACCGTATCGGTATTAAATACGACAAACTTTTGGTTTTATTGTGTTTCTTATTTCTTTTTGAAATCTCCATCTTGCAATGCCTTTATAAATTTTGCCCAATTAAAAACATTAAAAAGAGGAATGGGACGCATTTGGCCTTTGTAATATAGTTGATCTACATGCGATTGAACAAAATGTCGATAATTCATGCTGTAGTCCATGTCCATTTTGTCGAAATATTGTTTGAGTACTTCCGGACTCAAATTTCTCATTGCTCTTTGGTAATCGTCGTCGGGTACCTCTATTTTGGCTACAATTTCGATAAATTGCTTGTATGTTGGCAAATCGTAAATCTCCGTTTCCGCTAAGCTAATGGTATCTGCCTTCAAGTAAATATCCAAAATTAGCCGGTTGCTTTCAAAGGTATCGGCAATATGAATCGTTTGGGGTTTATATCCCATGGATGAAAATTCTAAAGTTTCATTACTGCGAACCACAATGGTATATTGTCCAAACCAATCGCTGACGTATATGCGTTTGTGATTCATCGTTTTGATATGTGCAAAAGAAATGGGCAGAGTGCTGTCCGATGAACGAATCTGACCACTTATTTGGTATACCTCATGCTTTTGGCCATGTGCAAATTGCTGAGCAATTAGCAGCAATAAAAAGAAAATAATGTTTCTAAGATGGATCATTCATCGATTTTAATACAAACTTACAGTTTTTTCCATAAAAAAAACTGCTACAATCTTTAAAGTAGCAGTTTTTTTATGAAATATAAGAAATATCTTATTTCAAATATCCTTTAACAAAGGCATCGTTCATTGCTTTCCAAACACCTTTTTTATTTATTTGTTTAATTCCTTTGCAGCTGGTTTTCAAATAAACAAAATCGTCTAACTCTTCAACCCAGAATTTTTTTGTTTGCAAATTGGGTTTAAACGTTCTTTTCGTTTTTATGTTTGAGTGAGAAACCTTGTTTCCGGTGATCACTTTTTTTCCTGTAATTTCACAAACTCGTGCCATTTTATTTCTTTTTTTATCTTGTTTTTTTAATCTCTTTTCGATTTCGGACTGCAAATATCCGAATATTTTTTCAAATTGCCAAATGTTTGATGCTTTTTTTAATTATTTTCTTGAGGCTGATGTCAATAAAATGATTGTTGGCTTTTATTCAATGGTTTGTATATTGAAATATATGGCTTAAGTTAAATAAAAAAAAGAGAAGAATCTTAAATCTTCTCTTTTTTTAACTTTGTGTTCTATTGAACTACAACTTTTTTAGTGACAATTTGGTCGTTCACAAGAATTTTCACGAAATACATTCCACTTGATTTGAATAATTCTTTATCCAAAGCAATTTGGTGATTCCCTGTGTCAAATTTCTGAGAAACAGCTTCTGTTACTAAATTTCCAATGACATCATAAACTGAAAATTGAATATTTGATGATTCAATAAGATTAAAAGAAATTACTGAATTTTGAGTAATAGGGTTTGGATGAATGTTAAGATTCATGTTGTTAACGATGTCTTCGTTAATTGAACTGCTACCACAATCGCCAGTACAAATTTTGTCAATAAAAATATTATTACCACCTCTATTGAAGAATCTAAATTTCAAGCGAATATTTGTCTTATTAGAAACGCCACTTAAAAGAACCGTTTCTTCTCTCCAATCTTGGATTCCTTCAGGAGTGAAAGCGGTTGTTAGATAAGTTGTGTTTGTCATTAATTGTTTATTGCTTTTGTTGTATTTTGAAGTCCACGTTTTTCCGCAGTCTGTTGAAACAAAAACTTGCAGTCTGTCATAAATAGTATCAGCAGTACTACTGCCCGATATTAATTCTGCCAATGCGTTGCTAGCAACGGTTCTTGGAGAGTAAGCCATATGGAATTTAATACGAGCCACACCATTAATATGAGTTAAGTCATAACTGGGAGTAATAATATCATCATAACTTCCGCTTGGATTTCCTTCAAAGTTGTTGATTGTTATTGCTTGATTTCCACTTATAAATGAAGAAGAGGTGAGTTCCCAAGTGTTTCCTTCTTGATTTACAACAGTCCAGTTTCCAAATCCAGATTCAAAATCTTGGAAAATATCACCTGATTCACTGTCAGTAGATGAAGTAACGGTAATAATATTTTGTTTTACGATGCTGTCAGCTCCGCTTGCATTATAGACTACTAATTTCGCTTCGTAAGTTCCAGGAGTGCTATATGTTACGCTTGGATTGGGCGAAGTTGATGTTGCTGGTGATCCTCCTGTAAAATGCCATTCTCTGGAATCAACTGCTCCGCTGTGTGACAAATCTGTGAATGTAATAGATTCTCCAGCACAAATATGGCTTGATGAATGAGAAAAGTCAGCAATAGGAGCACAGAGAGGTGCATAATCAATATCCCAAACGCCTGTAGCAATTGCATTCTCGTATGACCATAACATTCTGCGATCGAGCATTAAAGTTGCTTGAATTCGTTCATTTTGTCCTATCGTAAATATATTTTGACAATATCCAAATTGATAATCCATGTAGTTTTCAACCATGTCTGGTTCGTCTCCATATCCTGTAACATCGTTTGTACAAGAGTTTACACTGCCCACAGGGATGCAGCTTAAAGAAGTGTTTTGATTGGGTGCTTTTACAGGAGGAGTGTCGGCTACTTCATCTCCATTTAATTGTGTCAAATTTAAAAATCCACCACTGGTGGCACATCCATCACTACCCATAGCGGGTATAAGTCCACCTAAAGTGAGCTTTAAATTTTGGAATGGGTGATATAGGTTAAAATAATGTCCAAGCTCGTGTGTGAAAGTTCTATTTAGAGCATTAATAGGTTGTCCCATAAGGTTTGTTGCTGTGCCAATGGCACCAATTCCATCGTGTCTGATTAAAACGCCATCAGCCAAAGTGTCGCCACCGGTAAATAAAGGTGTTAATGGATTTGAAGGAGGAAATACAGACATGCCACCAATAGCAGCTCCATCAGGTAAGTTTATTCCTTCAGGATAAATGAATGCCACGGAATAAACATTTAAGTATTTTTTTGGATCCCAAGCATAATCTGAACATAAATCGTAATATGCATATTCCGTTCTTGGATCTTGAATTCGGTTTATACCATTGGTACAGTTTCCATTGGGGTCGATGCGTGCCAATCTGAATTCTACTCCTACGTTCGCTCTGCGAGCATTAAAAGAAGCATAAGTATCTTCTCCTGGAATCGTGTCTGTATTTAATTTGTTATAATCAATGTTTAAACGTTCAATAGCATCCATAATTTGTGCTTCACTAATGTTTTCTGCTCCATAGTTATGAATAATGTGAAATACAATAGGAATTATCATTTTTCCACCTTGTGTGGTATCCGTTCGTAAACCCTTTTCAATACTATTGTTTTTCATGTCTTCAATAAACAATTTCATATCTTGTTCATAAATGACATATTGATCCAATACACTTGGGTTGTCCTTGACTTTTTGCATTAAGATGTAGTGGTCAGCGACGGAATAATTGTAAAATTGAGGTGTTTGATTTTGCGCTGTTAAAATCAAACCACTGAATGCAAGAAAGAATGCAATCAGAATTGAATTCAGGCTTCTTTTCATTTTATTTGTTGTTTTGTTGGTTGTTTAATAATTATTCAAACTTATTTCTGACAAATATAGGAAATATTATGCTCTTTCAAATAAATATTTAGGTGAAGATGTTTTTTTTTAACAAAAACAATTATTTCGAATATTCAAAATTGCCATATGTGCTATTGATTATTACCTTTGGTTCTCCTTTAACACAATGTCCAATCACTTGTGCATCAACATTGTATTTCTTAGAAGTCGCAATAATGTTATTCGCTACTTCGGGTTTGCAGTAAATCTCAAAGCGATGTCCCATATTGAAAACTTTATACATTTCCGACCATGATGTTTGCGACGATTCTTGAATAATTTTAAAGATGGGTGGAGTGTCAAACAAATTGTTTTTCAGCACTTGTACATCGTTTATAAAATGCAAAACTTTTGTTTGTGCACCGCCACTACAATGAATCATGCCATGAATCGAAGATCGGTGATTCTTCAAAATCTCAGCAATAATCGGAGCATATGTGCGTGTTGGACTTAATACCAACTTGCCCATATCTATATTGGGAATGGGGGAGGCGTCTGTTAGAAAATATTTACCGCAATACGAAATGGATTCATCAATACTTGTATCAAATGTTTCAGGATATTTTTCGGCCACTTTTTTATTAAAAACATCGTGTCGAGCAGAAGTGAGACCATTGCTGCCCATTCCTGAATTATAGCTCGATTCGTAGGTAGATTGACCAAATGAAGCCAAACCCACAACCACATCTCCGTCCGAAATGTTATTATTATCCACCACATCTGCTCTTTTCATACGAGCAATAACGGTGGTGTCTACAATAATTGTTCTAACTAAATCGCCTACATCAGCCGTTTCTCCGCCAGTTAGAGTAATGTTTATTCCTAAGTTTCGCAACTCTTGAATTATCTCTTCGGTGCCATTAATGAGAGCTGAAATAACTTCGCCGGGAATGTTTTTTTTATTTCTGCCGATGGTCGAAGAAAGCATGATGTTGTCTGTTGCTCCTACACAAAGCAAATCGTCAATATTCATAATAATGGAATCTTGAGCAATTCCTCTCCAAACGCTTAAATCTCCTGTTTCTTTCCAGTATGCGTATGCCAGCGATGACTTTGTTCCGGCTCCATCTGCATGCATAATCAAACAATAGTCGTCGTTATTGGTAAGATAATCTGGAATAATTTTGCAAAAAGCGTTCGGGTATAGACCTTTGTCTATATTTTTGATGGCATTGTGAACATCTTCTTTGGATGCAGAAGCTCCTCTGGCTAAATATTTTTCGTTTGAATTCATCTATATGTTTTTTGCAAAAATAAAAAAAAACATCCGCTTTTGACGGATGCTTATTTTTTTAATAGGTTTTATTAATATGAATTTTTCGTAATCGTAATTGTTTTTTTCTCTTTGTTAATCTCAAATTTGCCAAACTCATCGATAAGAACTCTGTCCCCAATCACAAGTGTTGTTTTTAATCCTTTGACAACTTCAACATGAACATTTTCAACATCTTCTTCTCCAATTCGAAGGTTTTCAAGATAAAGTACTGATTTTTCAATAATTGAACCATCTGGAGCAAAAGCAGCTTCTTTTTCTTCAAAATCAGCAGTCGTTAATCTGTTTTCTTTTAGCAACTTCATCGCTTCTTCGTGTGAGAAACTAATTTTATTGGAGTTGTTTTGAATACTAAATTCACTTGAACGGCTATTGATAATACATGGTATTTTTATCAAATCACCTTCTATTGTGATTTCTATAGTCGAAACGCCAGGAGTTCCTATAAATTGAACAATGCTTGTTTTGTCTATTGAATCTGTGCTCGAAGGTGGAACAAAGTCATCACGTAAAATACGGAATTCTGTACGACGATTTAATGAGTGAGCTGCTTCTTGATTGTTGCGTCCATTCAGTGCATTGATGTATTCTGGAGTCAGAACGGTTCCCATTGGGAATGTGAAACTTTGTCCTCCATAGCTTGCCACTCTGTCTCTGTGTAATGTTCTCGGAACTTTTTCGCCGTAACCTTTGGCTTCTAAGCGAGCAGGGTTAATTCCTTTGTTTACAAGGTAATTAACGCATGATTCGGCACGACGTTGTGACAATGTGTCATTGGTCATCGGAATTGGACGAACGTCTGTGTGCGAACGTAATTCGATTACAAATGTTGGATTTTCAATCATGATTTTATACAATCCTGCAAGCGAGTCTTCGTATTGAGGTTTTAGCTCCCATCTTCCTAAATCATATAAAATATCGGGCAGTACAATTGGGTCTTTTGGAATCGGAATCAAACGGAAATCACGTTTCAAATCTTTATTTTCGAGCAAACCAACCGTTGTTTCGCGTCCTTTGGTATTCGTGTCTTCGTAATAACCGCTTCTTTTTACAGAAATATCATAGGTTACATTGTGTTGAATTAAATCCTTACTAAAGAAATAATATCCTTTAATGTCTGTTTTGGTATTAAAAGATTTACCGTCTGATCCAGTTACAGTCACTTCAGCATCTGTAATTACTTGCATGGTTACACTGTCGCGAACAATACCAGATAGAGTATAGATAAGTGGGCGAAGTTTAAAGAAGTATATGTCGTCACCTCCACGACCGCCTTTGCGATTGGAGGCAAAAAATCCTTTTTCCATGTAAGGAGCATTTGAAATAGGGTCGAGCAGGGGGGAGTCATCAAAAATAATACTCATATCATCGCCCTCCGAGTTCATGGGGTATTGTAAGTTTTCGGGTTCTGAAAATTCCCCATTATCATCTATTTTTGACACGAACATATCAAATCCACCTAGACCAGGGTGTCCTTTTGATGAAAAATATAAAGTTTTATCGTCTCTTAGTGTGGGAAACATTTCATGGCTAGAAGTATTGATCACTGGGCCTAAATTGGTTATTTCATCAAACGGACGGTTTTTTCGCGAACGTTTTGCAACCCAAATATCGAATCCGCCTTCGCCTCCAGGGCGATTTGTTGAAAAATACATTGTCATTTCATCATCGCTAATTGCGGGATGAACATAATCGAAAGAATCGGGTCCAAGAACAAGCATTTCTGGATCTCTCCAGCTTTTACCTCTTTTTTGAGCAACGTAAATTTTGCAGCCCATGACAGTCTTTTTTTCATTTGCACAAAAAGTATAATAAATAGTCGTTCCTCTGTTGTTTGCAACGGCTTCGCCTTCGTTTCCTGGTGTTAATACAACGCCAGATTCATCTATTAATTTTGGACCTACCCATTCGCCTGGCCATTCTGCACTTTTGCTTTTGGGTTTTTCAAATTCCCAAATATCTGAAAAAGATTGTCCTGTCCATGCATCTACTCCTTTTCCAGTAGAGCCATCTCGGGTGGATGTAATAAATAAAACATTCTTTTTGGAAGGATTGCCCCAAGCGGGAGCCCAATCGTTTTCACGACTGTTGAATTTTCTAAAATTTTCAATTTCGTGCCGTGTGGGATTGTTTACCCATTGAGAGGAGAGTTCGCAGGATTTAATTTTAGGCAATACCGTTGAGGAATCTCTGGGTTCTTGATCTTTGTATTTTTTATAATACTTTAATGCTTCTGCGTAATCTTTATTCATTCGCAACAAGTCACCAATATGCATTAAGATAACTGGGCTATCTTTCTGATAATTAATTTTTTCGAGTCTTTGATATTGTTTTAAAGCTTGACTTGTGTTGCCTGATAATCTATAACATTCAGCAATCCGAAATAATATACGATTTCGTTCAACGCGGTTCTTTTTTACTTTTGTGTATGCTTTTTTGTATAAATCAGCGGCTGCGTTATACTGAAATTTCTCGAAGGCAACATCGGCTTCTTGAGAAAAGTTTCTTCGCTGAGCTACACTTGTATTGCTTATTACCAATAAGATAAAAAGCAAAGCTCCAATTTTATATAAAAGTTTCATAGTTATTGTTTTTATTCCCATAATCACGGCTAAAATAATGATTTTTTTTTGAAAACAAGAAAAAATTGCAATGTTTTTTTCAGACCTAAACTTGGTTTTACTTATACGTCTTAATTGTTATTTAGTTTCAAAGCCCGAATTGCGTGATAATCAACACAATTCGGGCTTCTACAATATTTTTAAAATGAATTATTTTTTATTTTTTTTCCTGCGTTCTGACCAATTAATAAAGTCAAATGCCAATGGAGAAGCTGTAAAGATGGAAGAATAAGTTCCCACCAATACTCCAGCAAGCAAAGCGAATATGAATCCGCGAATTACTTCCCCTCCAAAAATAAAGATTGCAATAAGCACGATGAGGGTTGTTCCCGCTGTATTTATGGTACGACCTAAAGTACTATTCATTGCACTATTCATATTTTCAGTTAAGCTGCGTTTTGGGAACAAGGTTCTGTTCTCTCGAATACGGTCAAAAATAATTACCGAGTCATTGATGGAATATCCAATAATGGTAAGAATCGCAGCAATAAATGCTTGGTCAATCTCCAGGGTAAATGGTAAAATACCATAGAATAAGGAGAATAGGGAAATTGTAATCAAAGCATCGTGGGCTAAACTGATTAAACCACCAAGTCCATATTGCCATTTCTTAAATCGTATTGCAATGTATATAAATATTGCAATAAGTGAAAGTAAAATTGCCCAGAATGCATCGATAATAATATCGCGAGCTACTGTAGCACCCACTTTTTGAGAGCTTAAAACTCCAATATCTTGGTTTTTAGTACTGAATTCATCAAAACTTAGTTTTTCAACAAAGAATGGTGCGATACCTTCGTATAATTTACGTTCAACAAGGGAGTCAACGGTTGTTCCTTCTTCATTAATTAAATATTTTGTTGTTACTTTTATTTGATTTGAAGCACCAAATATTTTCACTTCAGGAGCTTCACCAAAAGCTTTTGCTAATTCTGCACGTACTTCGTTCGATTTTACATTTTGGTCAATACGAACAATATAGCTTCGTCCACCTGCAAAGTCAATTCCTAAGTTTAGTCCGCGTGTTAACAAAGAACCAATTCCAATAACGATTAATATTGATGAAATGATATACGCTTTTTTACGGAATCCAATAAAATCAAATTTTGTATTTGTAAAGGCATATCGGGTATATTTATTGTCAAAAGGAATTTTTATATTCTTATCCAAGAAAAATTCAAAAATAATTCGAGACAACAATATCGCTGTAAACATTGAGGAAATAATACCAATAATTAAAGTGGTAGCAAATCCTTGCACTGGCCCTGAACCAAAGATAACAAGGACAATACCCGTAATTAAAGTGGTTACGTTACCGTCAATAATAGCAGAATATGCATTTTTATAACCATCAGCAATAGCTAAACGAGTTCCTTTACCAGCTCTTAGCTCTTCACGAATACGTTCGTAAATAATAACGTTCGCATCCACAGCCATACCCAAGGTTAAAACAATACCAGCAATACCGGGCAAGGTTAATACCGCCCCCAAGGCTGATAAAACACCAAAAATGAAAAAGATATTCGTAACCAAAGCAATATCGGCAATAAAACCACTACGGTTATAGTAGAGCACCATGTAGATAAGAACCAATATAAATGCTAAAACGAATGAAGAGAGACCTGCATTGATGGATTCTTTACCCAGTGTTGGTCCAACAATTTCCTCTTGTACAATGCGAGCAGCAGCGGGTAATTTACCAGCTTTAAGTATGTTTGCAAGGTCTTTCGCCTCCTCCAAAGTAAAGTTTCCAGTAATGGACGAGCGTCCATTGGGGATTTCATCTTGCACCGTAGGGAATGAATAAACAAAATTGTCAAGCACAATGGCTACTGATTTTCCTTTGTTTTCGCCAGTTAATTTTTTCCAAATTTTGGCACCAGTGGTGTTCATTTGCATGGTGATTTCATTACCACCTCTTTCGCTAAAGTCTTGACGTGCATCCGTAATAACGTCACCTGTTAGAGCAGGTCCTTTTTCGCCAACTCCTTTGAGTGCTATTAATTGGTGATATGTTTCTTTTACATCCATCGCCTTATGAGCCCATGCCAAGCGTAAGTCGCGAGGGAGCATGTGGTTGACAATATTCAGCATTTTGTTGATTTTTGCTGTGTCTTTAGATAATGAAACACCTACTACGGGACCAGAAATGGGTTGTCCTGTTTGGGGATCAAAATTGGGTGATAGCAAAGCAAAAAGAGGATGGTCTTTTTGAAATTGTTCTTTTTCGTCAAATAAGTTATCTGTAGTATCTGGAGTAAGTTCCACCGCAATTTCTTCTTCAATAACGGGTGTTTCTGTGAATGTAGAATCTGAAGATTGATCCATTCCTTCAAAGTTTGCTCCATCATTGTCTAATATATCGTCGGGAGAACCACTGAAAATTGCCGCTAGTTTTTTGTCAGCCTCTTCTAAGACTGGAAAAACTTCGCTGAACTCGTAGGTTTTCCAAAACTCTAAATTAGCGGTTCCTTGCAGAAGTTTACGTACACGTTCTGGTTCTTTTATACCGGGAAGTTCAACTAAAATACGTCCCGATTGCCCAAGTTTTTGAATATTGGGTTGAGACACACCAAAACGGTCGATGCGTGTTCTTAAAATCAAAAACGTACGATCTACTGCTGATTCAGTCTCTTTTCTTAAAATACGAATTACCTCGTCATTGGTTGAGGTTGTTTTTATAGCTTCTATGTTAAATGAGAAAATAGATGCTAATTTGCCATTGGGTGCTACTTCCTTATACGATTCGGAAAACAGTGTTAAAAAATCGGTTTGAGTAGTGCGATATTTTTCTCTAGCACTTTCCATCGCTTTTATGAAGTTTGGATCCTTGGTGTTTTTTCCGGCCATGGCTTCAATGATGTCGGGAATGGAAATTTCAAGAGTTACGTTCATTCCCCCTTTAAGGTCAAGACCTAGGTTGATTTCTCTGTTTTTACAGTCACGATATGTATATTTACGAATCCATAAAAAGTTATAAACAACTTCTGATGAAATGGAGTCTAAATAATAGTTTTCTCTAGATTTTGTTAAAGAATCTAAATAAAAATTTTCTTTAAATGGGTCACCGTCTGCCAATGTTTTAGCCGTTTCGGCCACTTCTGGATGGTTTGCGAAAGCTCTTGCATCTTTCTCTACATTTCGTGTACACAAGGTAAACGAAAGGTGGAAAAAACATACCAACGCAAAAGTAATCGCAAAAAATTTAATAGCACCTTTGTTTTGCATATTCTAAAGATTTGATTTTAAAGTATTTAAGTCTAATTTGTTAGTTTATTTCTAATTTAGCTTGCAAATTTATGATAAGTTGTTGAATTTACCAATTATTCACGCTAAAATATTTTTCTTATTTCAATAATGTATTATTTTCGTAATTCAAAATTTTCGCCCAAGTAAACCTTTCTAACATGCTCATCGGAAGACAACTCTTCGGATGTTCCAGATTTCAATACCGAGCCTTCGAAAAGAAGATAGGCTCGATCGGTAATCGAAAGTGTTTCATGAACATTGTGATCGGTAATCAGAATGCCAATATTTTTTTGTTTAAGTTTTGCAACAATTTTCTGAATGTCTTCAACGGCAATCGGGTCAACTCCAGCAAAAGGCTCATCGAGCAGAATAAATTTTGGATCAACGGCCAAACATCTAGCTATTTCGGTCCTTCTGCGTTCGCCTCCCGAAAGTTGTATGCCCATGCTTTTACGAATTTTTTGCAAGCCAAATTCATCCAAAAGAGATTCGAGTTTTTCCTTTTGCTCTTTTTTGCTCTTTTTGGTAAATTCCAATACCGATTTAATGTTGTCTTCAACGCTCATATGTCGAAAAACAGAAGCCTCTTGAGCCAAATATCCTATTCCTTCCTGAGCTCTTTTGTACATCGGAAGTTCGGTAATGTCTTTGTTATCTAGAAATATTTTCCCGCTAAGCGGTTTTATAAGTCCGACAATCATATAAAACGAGGTGGTTTTTCCGGCTCCGTTGGGTCCCAAAAGTCCTACAATTTCTCCTTGTTCAACACTGATGTTGACATCTTTTACAACAACGCGTTGCTTGTATTTCTTTGTAATGTTTTCGGTGTGTAATATTGCCATAATGAATGCAAACTTAGTGTTTTTTATTTATTACTTGTGTTAAATTTTTATGCATGACTTTAGAACAAGAATTGCAAGGATCCTAAAATGCCAAATTTAGAAGCCTTTTCATTGTCCGTATGTGACAATCTCCAGACCGCATCAACTCGGATAATTTTGAAGATGTTTTCAATCCCAGCTCCGCACTCAAAGTATGGTTTTGATAGTTTATTTAAGTTGGGCGGAAAATCACTGTGCTGAAGATTACGGTCTTCGATGTTGCCAATTAAACCTTTAAAATAAGCAACTTCTCGCCATTTTAAACGTTTAAACAAAGGAATTCTATTTAAGAAAAAACCATCAAAATGATGCGTCCAGGTTAGGCTCACGTACTGATCGCTTACAAATTCATAATAATTCATGATGTTAAATGAATATTCATCAAAAAACCATGTTTCGTTTCCTTCATGTAGTTTTAATAGCGGGTAGGGCAATTTTCCAAATATTTTCCCGGCTTCGAAGTGGTATTTCGACCAACCAAAAGCTCCAATATTAAACCATTGTTTAATGTTAAACATCGCTCTGTGATACGTATAATCGCTGCCCAATATATCGGGAATTCCGTATGCGTATTTAAGTTCTAAAATGGGATATTTGGTTCCTGCACTCACTCTTTCAAATTCACCCATCAAAAAGGTTTCTTTGTATGCAAATCGGATGTCTAAATTTACTTCTGAAGTTGTAATATATCGTTTTTCATAACTTTCTTCATTATGATTTACAATAAACTTTGTTTTCTCAACAGGGAAAACATCCCGATGGGTAAATCCAATATTTGTAGAAAATCCTTGAAACCACTCGTGTTCGTATTTTGCTTTGTATTCATCCACCATCGAAAGTTTGTTGGCCGGACTCCGCCGAAAGAGTGCAGCCAGTAAAAAATCTTCGCGAAAAGCATTTTGACTCTGTCCAATTTGTTCCATATCATGTTTGATGGATGCACTGATTCCTGTTCTGGGATTTTTGCTAAAAAGATACAAAAAGCCAGCTTCGTATTTTAAAGTTTGGTCACGAAACCCGTATGCCAAATGTCCGTTTAGCATAAGTTTTGTGCTAAATGCGTTGCTGGTTCGTCCACCCAAGCGAAGTCGGCTGCCTTCTACCTGATTGAAACTAACAAAAGACATGTATGGCCCAACTTCAACCTTGTTCCACACTTTATATCCCATAACTAAAGTTTGGATAATGTCGATGTATGTATTAAAAACGGGCAATGATTTTAATGTGTCAACCATGTGATAAATGGTTAATTCATTTTGGTCGAGTTCTTCATGGCGTACAATGTCCCAATATTCGGGTGTGCGATTGTGTGCATCTTCAGAGATGCTCGATTGGGAAGGTGATTTAAAAATGTAGGATGGAGGCTCAATGTCGAAAATATGATTTTTATAAGAAGATGTTTTTTTTCCGAAAAGTCCTGCAGTACGCTTCGAGTTTTCTAAAACATTAAAATCAATAATTGTTTTTTCTTTTGATATAACCCAAAAACCTTGTTTTGTCTGCTCGAATTGCTGTTCAATGAACATGGCATTAATGTAATTTATATTGGCTTCTTTTGCCATATCCATGCGAATTTCCTCGATTGCCCAAAGGGAGTCTACGACCCAGAAATTTCCAGTAAAACACAAATCGCCACTTCTTTTGGGATTATAGGCTATATTGTAGCACCATAAATTGTTGCGATAGGCACTGTCTACTAAATAATATCGATAAAAAAACGAAGCTGAGCCGGAAATGGGACTTACAAAGTTCTTTTCAAAAAGAGTGATGAAATTATCGTAAACATTAATATTTTGATACAAATCCCCCATAAATTGCCCGATGCTCTTGCTTTCAACTCCCGACATTTTCATGGCGTTGATGTGTTCTCTTTTTGATTTCGGATTGTTTCTCAAATAAACATTTGAAATGCTTTCGGAAAGAAATACTGGTAAATATGTTTTATTGTTGATGGTAGATGTGTCAATATTGTCGAAAATAAAATTAATTTTTTGGAATGCTCGACGATTTTTAAATTCTTCCGAAAGATTATTTAAGTCGAATTCTATTTTTGTATAAGTTTCATATTGAGCATAATTTTGAGCAGAAATGTTATTTTGATCTTTGTTTTTTATTATTTTCTTTAAAATTTCATCAGCAGGATTGCCCGTATAATTAATAATAACTTCCGACAATTGAAGTTCGGTGGGTTCTAAAAAAACATCAATCTTTTGAAATTGATTGCGTTCTATCTTTATTGTCTGAGGGTGATATCCAATAAAGGAAACAATAAGACTATCGGCTTTAACTCTCGTTTCTAGAGCATAATGTCCTTCTAAATCACTAACGGTACCAGTAGTTGTATATTGCATAGAGATATTGACAAAGGGCATTTTTTCCTGACTCTTTGCGTCATAGACGGTTCCCGTTATTTTGGTAACTTGAGCAAAACTTTGGAGTGTCAAAAGTGACATGACAATACAAATGATATTGTGCAAAACAATTGACCTCATCATCTTTTTTATTTTTGATTTTCAAGTTCGTCCCAGAATTCTACGGCACGACGAGTGTGTGGAATAACAATGGTGCCTCCAACTAGATTGGCGATAGCAAAAACTTCAAATATTTCAGTTTTACTAAAACCCAGTTCAAAACATTTCAGCAAGTGATATTTTATGCAATCATCGCATCTCAACACCATGGATGATACCAGGCCCAATAACTCTTTGGTTCGGGTGTCTAAAGCCCCCTCCATGTATGCGTTTGTATCGATGTTGTAAATCCGTTTGAGAACCAAATTGTCTTGTGACAAAATTTTTTGATTCATCTTTTCGCGGTATTTATTAAATTCTTCTACAGCATTCATAGTGATTGGTTTTAGATAATTCCTTCTCTTAAAATATCGTGCAAATGTATAACGCCCATGTATTGTTCGTTTTTTGTTACCAAGAGACTTGTAATATGATTCGTTTGCATAATTTCTAAAGCTCTTATGGCCAGTTCTCCAGCATCGATTAGCTTTGGATTTTTACTCATAATTTTCGCAGCTGTGAAGTTCATAAAACCCTCTTCTTTTTGCATCATTCGTCTTAAATCGCCATCGGTTATTATTCCCACAATAATCTTATTATCAATAACGGCTGTCATGCCCAATCTCTTTTCAGAAATTTCGATAATTACTTTTTTTATATTATCATTGGGATGAACAATGGGCACCTCATTCCTCGAACATAAGTCGTTTACGGTCATATATAGTTTTTTCCCGAGTGCACCGCCGGGATGAAATTTTGCAAAATCCTTGGATGTAAAACCTCTGAGCTCAAGTAGGCAAACTGCGAGTGCATCGCCCATAACAAGTTGAGCAGTAGTGCTTGAAGTAGGAGCGAGGTTGTTCGGACAAGCTTCCTTGGGTACGCTTACGTCTATAGTAAAATGGCTGTTTTTTGCCAAATATGAGTCGGGGTTTCCAGTGATTCCAATAACTTTATTTCCCAGCATTTTAATTAATGGGAGAAGCAAAGTTATTTCGGGAGTATCTCCACTTTTTGAGATGCAAATCACAACATCGTCTCTTTGTATAATACCTAAGTCGCCATGAATAGCATCGGCGGCATGCATAAAAGAAGCCGGAGTTCCGGTGGAGTTAAAGGTGGCTACTATTTTTTGACCAATGTTGGCACTTTTTCCAATTCCTGTAACGATTACTCGACCTTTTGAGTGAAAAATCAATTCTACTGCGTCAATAAAATCATTGTTCACGCTTTTCGTAAGATTCGCTATGGCGTTTTTTTCCTCTTCAATTGTAGTGAAGGCGCTTTTTTGAATTTTCAATCTTCTTTCCATACCTACAAAATTACATTTTTTTT
>JAQUGA010000007.1 GCA_028684405.1 Bacteroidales bacterium
GTGGAGATATATTCTTGGGATGCTTCAATATCTAGGGCTAAAAACAATCTCATTTTTTCTGTAAAAATAGCATATTTTTGGCGAAAATAAAAAGCAGAATGTGAAAAAATGCATCAATGATGATTTGATTAAACATTATTGAACATTGTTTATTATATTTGTGTTTTAAAAGCATTAAAAGTAAAAATATATTTATTGAAAGCATTTGTTGATTTTTTTTCAAATATACCTAAGGTGTTTCGTCGTTCGAAGACCTTTAGAGTGCTATTATTAATTGTGCTTTTTAAGTTTTTACTATTTTATGGATTTTTGAAAGCTTTTTTATATCCACGCTATCTGAAGCCCAAATGGGAAAGAGAGCAGCACCGGATAGATTCTGTGACGGATGATTTAATTAAAAACCAAAACAATATAAACCATGATTGATGCTATCGACCTAAGTCTTGTCAATTGGTCTCGTGGACAATTTGCCATGACTGCTATGATTCACTGGCTGTTTATTCCGCTCACCATCGGAATGACCTATGTAATAGCCTATGCACAGACGATTCACGTCAGAACTGGAGACCCAGAATGGGAAAAACTGGCAAAATTTTGGGCAAAACTTTTTGGGATTAATTTTGCAATTGGAGTTGGTACAGGGATAATACTGGGACTGGAATTTGGAACAAATTGGTCTAATTATTCTTGGATTTCAGGAGATATTTTTGGAGCCCCACTGGCTGCGGAAGGAATAATGGCTTTCTTTTTGGAATCAACTTTTATAGCTGTAATGTTTTTTGGTTGGGGGAAAGTAAACAAAAAGTTCCACCTTGTATCCATTTATTTAGTTGCCTTTGGAGCAACTTTGTCGGCTTTATGGATATTGATTGCCAATGCTTGGATGAATTATCCGATAGGCATGGTTTTCAATCCCGATACCGCTCGACATGAAATGCTTGATTTTTGGGCACTTGTTTTTTCGCCCTTTGCTGTTAATAAATTCCTGCACACCATCACCTCTGGATTTGTAATAGGTTCATTTTTTATTATTTCGGTGAGCAGTTGGTATCTTTTAAAAAAACGAAACCATCTATTAGCCAAGCGGAGTATTATTATTTCTGCCGCTTTTGGCTTGCTTTCGACGCTTTTTATAGTGGCAACGGGCGATGGTTCTGCGTATAATGTTGCCCAACATCAGCCCGCCAAATTAGCAGCAATGGAAGGTTTATACGATGGTGTTGAATCAGCAGGATTGGTTACCGTTGGCATGATTACACCCGGCAAAAAAGTAGGAGACGACAAACCCAGTTTTGTGTTTCGCCACGAAATACCTTACGCACTTTCATTCCTTGGATACAGAGATATTCATGCCTTTGTGCCAGGTGCTAATGATTTGGTGTATGGAAATGAAAAATACAATATCGAATCTGCCATTTCTAAAATTGAAAAGGGAAAAATTGCTTTGGCTGCCTTTGCAAAATACAAAGAAGCAGGAAAAAATGGAGATGAAATCCTGAAGCAAGAGGCTTTAGCAGAATTTAATGAATTTCAGAAATATATGGGATACGGTCATTTCGATAAACCCGAAGTGATAATGCCCAATATTCCATTTATATTTTACAGTTTCAGAATTATGGTTGCAGCGGGCTTTTTTTTGATTTTATCCGCAGGTCTTTTGTTTTATTTAGCTATGAAAGATAAACTCACAAACAGATGGTTTTTGCACATGGGCATTTGGTCTTTTCCCATTGCTATGATTGCTTCAATCACCGGATGGATTGTCGCCGAAGTAGGACGTCAGCCATGGACTATTCAAGGCCTACTGCCCACCATGAAGTCTGCTTCAAACATTAGTTCATCAGCTGTAATATTAACATTTTGGATGTTCCTTGCTATACTCACCGTTTTGGTTATTGCCGAAGTGAGTATTATGCTTCACGCCATTCGCAAGGGACCCGATAACAAGGAAGGAGGCTCGAATGCTTGATGCTCTGTCGTATTTGCAATTGCAACAATATTGGTGGCTAATTATGTCCATCGTAGGTTCGTTTCTGGTGTTTCTGCTTTTTGTTCAAGGCGGACAAACCTTGATTGACGTTTTAGGAAAAACCGAAGACGAGAAAAGCATGGTGATAAACTCGATTGGTCGAAAATGGGAATTTACATTTACAACCTTGGTTTTGTTTGCAGCCGGAATGTTTGCTTCCTTCCCGCTGTTCTATTCTACATCCTTTGGTGGGGCTTATTTTGCATGGAAAATATTTCTAATATGTTTTGTATTGCAAGCTGTTTCTTTTGAGTATCGTCGAAAAAAAGGAAACTTACTGGGACAAAAAACCTTCGAGATATTCCTTTATATTAATGGTTTTCTAGGAACGTTTTTGTTGGGAGCAGTGGTGGCTACTTTCTTCACTGGAAGCGAGTTTGTGAGAGATGCATACAATCTTTCAACATGGCAAACCAATTGGTATGGAATTGAGATTTTATTCAATTTCACCAATGTTTCTCTCGGCTTAGCAATTCTTTTTCTTGCCAGAACTTTGGGAGCTTTATACATTCTAAATAATGTAGATTACGATATAATCCAACAGAGATCTCGCAAGCAAGTCTTGTATAATGCTCTTCCATTTTTAGTTTTCTTCCTCTATTTTATTACGAAAATTTTCCTCATGGACGGCTATGCCGTGAATCCCCAAACAAAAGACGTTTACATGCAATCATATAAATATTTTAATAATTATCTGGAAATGCCAGTTGCTTTGATACTCTTTTTATCTGGCGTTGTTTTGGTATTGTTAGGAATTGGATTAGCGTGGTTTAAAAGGAGCATTAAAGGGATTTGGTTTTCTGGCATAGGAACAATATTAACAGTCTTGTCAATATTCTTTATTCTAGGATACAACAATACCAGTTTTTATCCCTCTTCCGCTGATATTCAAAGTTCGCTGACCATTGAAAATGCTTCTTCAAGTAGATACACTTTAGTAGCAATGTCGTATATTTCCTTGTTTGTACCTGTCGTTTTGATCTATATTTATTTTACGTGGAGAGCCATCGACAGAGGAAAGATTACAAAAGATGATGTAAATGAAAGCAATGACCACCATGTCTATTAAAATTTAAAAACAAAACATTATGCAATATCTAGAATCGTACATTTGGTTGCTAACTTGGCCTGCACTGGCTATTGCTAGCTATTTCTTTGCAATATATGGACTTAAAAAGTTTGAACAAAACAGAAAGAAAGAAGAAGAATGATTTTTTATAACATTTAAGATAAAAACGACAATGCAGAAATAACCCGCATTGTCGTTTTTAATTTATATTTGTAATATATTGCATGTAAATAAAAAAAACATTGACTATGAAAAAAACAATAAATATTGCTATTTTTTTTATATTAATAGCTCACATGGCTTTGTTTGGAAAGCCTGTATCCATCGAAAGTGCCAAAAATTCAGCCATAGAATTTTACAAAGCAAATACCCCTCATAAATCAGTTTCTGAACCTCTAAATTTAAAAATTTTCAGAATTGAAGAAATCAATGTAATTGCATTATTTACTTTTGAAACGGGTGGCTTTGTTGCTATTTCGCTTTTTGATGAAGTTCGACCTTTATTAGCCTATTCATTCAGCGGAAACTTAGATTTAAATAATATTCCCGATAATGCCAATAGCTGGTATCTGAGTGCAGGGAGAAAAATCTTGGAGCAGTCAAAACTAAATATTGTCAATAGTGAAGCTTTGCTAGAAAGACAATCCATGGATGCAGGAAGTTTTATTGTAAATACTCAAAAGAATCCTTATTTGGTAAATTCAAGTTGGGGACAAGGATGCCATTTTAATCAATACTGTCCAGCTGATATAAACGGTCCCTGCGGAAGATGCCTAACTGGCTGTGTGGCAACAGCGATGGCTCAAATTATGTATTATTGGCAATATCCTCAATTTGGAACTTCTTCGCATTCGTACCAAAGCAATTATGGTGTTTTAAGTGCAAACTTTGGTGAAACAGAATATATGTGGGCAAATATGACCGATACTGTTACTGCCGAGAACACAGCAGTAGCAACACTTATGTATCACCTTGGAGTGGCGGTAGAAATGAACTACACATCTTCTGCTTCAAGCGCAGCTGTTCCAAATTCTGCTCTTCAAAACTACTTTTCATATTCCCAAAATCAGGAAAGTGTTTACATGTCGGATTATTCAACCCATGAATGGATCGATATTCTTAAAAATGAAATAGATCATCTTAGACCTGTTCTTTATGTCGGATTTCTGGATTTTGTTCCAGTAGGACATGCATGGGTTTGTGATGGGTACGATTCGATGGATTATTTTCATTTTAACTGGGGGCAAAACGGCGATTCTGGCGGGTTTTATGAAATGGGAACCTTTACGTATCCGGAAAGCAATCATGCCGAGATTAAAATCATGCCAGTATGCGATAATGATATTAAAGTTTCGCAAATGATATCACCCTTTTCTCAAACTTTTACCCAAAGTTCTACTCTAAAAGTACGGGTTGAAAATTATAGCTCAAGTCCACAAACAAATATTCCTATCGCATATTCCGTCAATAATGGAACGGTTTTTAATGAAGTTATTACGGCTACAATTCCCGCATTATCGTCCCTCGAATACGAATTTTCCACCCCTTATGACTTTTCCTTAAATCCAGGAATTTATGAAGTAAAAATCTTTTCCAATCATCCCCAAGATGCGTATCGTTATAATGACACCATTTATTCTGTAATCGAAAATATTAGCTGTACTCAAGTCTCATATTCGACAGGTTTTGAAAATGCAGCAGAAAAACTGGGTTGGATTGTTGAAGATGCAAATAATGATGGTAATAGTTGGCAATTTAATACTTTTGCTCCCCATTATGTTTTTTATTCCTCTAATGCTAATCAGGCTGATGATTGGTTGTTTTCAAGATGTTTGGAGCTACAAACCAATAAGTTGTATAGATTAAAATTTGATTATCGAAGCATCGGAATATATTGGAAACAGAATTTTGAAATTTGGCTAGGCAGTGGTATCGAAAGCTCTGAAATGAATGTTTTATTGGATTCCATTGTTGATTTTAATAATGCTGATTATGAAACAAAAGAAATTCTTTTCACCGTTCCTGCAAACAGTTCTTATTATCTAGGTTTCAGATGTTTAAGTCAGCCAGAGATGCTGGTCGCTGTATTGGATAATATCTCTATTATCGAGTTGACAGAGCCTGACTTTGAAATATGCTCCATCGTTTCTCCTTATACAACATGTGAGTTAAGCTCCGAAACAATCAGAATAAAGGTTCGTAATCTCTGTTCACAAACTTTGAGCAATATCCCAATTTCGTATGTTTTAGATGATGCTCAAGCTGTATCAGAAGTTATTACAGATGAAATTTTACCAGGAGAAATTCTCTTTTTTGATTTTTCAAACCAAGCTGATATAAGCAGTAGTGGGAGTCATGCTTTAAAAGTGTATTCAAGTTTGGATTCTGATTCAAATCGAGAAAATGATACTGTTTCTGTTATTGTTGATAATATTGCTGCTTCGTATGCTCCTTATTTCTGTGGCTTTGAAAGCCTTGATGAGTACAAGTATTATTTAGTTGAGGATAATAACAATGACAATCATCCTTGGAAATATGTTACCTCTGGAGGAAATACAAATCCAGGCTGCGTTAAGTATGAATATAATGACTTTCTGGCAGCAGACGATTGGTTGATAACTAAATGCATCTATTTAGAAAATAATTATATTTATAAATTGAAATTTGCATATAAAATTGAAGATGCAAGTTGGCCCGAAAAATTAGAAGTGAAAATGAGCGACATACAGTCTTCTAGTGGCATGGATGATTTATTGATAGATTTGCCTTTGATTACAAATAGTTTGTATGAAACGGCAGAAGTTACATTCCCGATCCCGATGGATGGGTTTTATTATTTTGGGTTTCATTGTTATAGCGATGTTCAGATGTTTAATCTTTATCTTGACGATATAAGTATTGATGTTGAAACAGTTAATGAGCTTGGTGGGGATGATAAATCAAATATTATCGTTTATCCCAATCCTGCTAATGATGTCATTAATTTGAGAGATAACTCATCAGATGTTGTTAATTTTCTGATTCAGATTTATGATACTCGGGGAAAGAAAGTGTTTGAAAAAGAAATGTCGAATCCGAGCGTGTCAATTGATATAAGTAATTTTGAAAAAGGCGTTTATGTCATTAAAATAAATAAAAATGCAACCTCAATCGTAAAGAGAATAATAAAACTATAATATAGTAGATTATTCGGCCTAAGTCTGCTGAAAGTCTGGTCACTGCTTAATGTCGTTCCATTGTTTATTATGACATCTTTAACGCTAGTTTTCCTGTGTATTTTTGCTTTCTCTCGAAAAAAATCTTAATTTTGTAAACAAAAAGAACACATGGGAAAAGAGATTAAATTCAGTTTGGTTTATCGCGATATGTGGCAATCATCGGGTAAATATGTTCCAACTGTTGATCAGCTGGTAAAGATTGCTCCAGTTATTATAGATATGGGTTGTTTCTCAAGAGTAGAGACCAATGGTGGTGCTTTTGAGCAAGTCAATCTTTTATTTGGTGAAAACCCCAATACAGCCGTGCGCGAATGGGTAAAACCCTTCACCAAAGCCGGAATACAAACACACATGTTAGAAAGAGCATTAAATGGTTTACGAATGTATCCTGTTCCTGCGGACGTTCGTCGTTTAATGTTTAAAGTGAAAAAAGCGCAAGGCGTTGATATTTCACGTTCGTTTTGTGGACTAAACGATCACAGAAATTTAGAATTATCAGTAAAATATGCAAAGGAAGCTGGCATGATTTCTCAAGTTGGCCTTAGCATTACGCATTCAGATATTCATACGGTAGATTATTTCATGGGCGTTGTCGATAAAGTGGTAGAATATGGTGCAGATGAGATTTGCTTGAAAGACATGGCTGGTGTGGGTCGTCCTCACTCTTTAGGACTTTTGGTGAAAAAAATAAAAGCGCGTCATCCACATTTGATAGTACAATATCATGGACATACTGGTCCTGGATTTTCAATGGCTTCAATGATTGAAGTAGCAAAAGCAGGTGCTGACTATGTAGACGTTGCAATGGAGCCTCTAGCATGGGGCATGGTTCATCCAGATGTATTGGCTGTTCAAGCAATGTTTAAAGATGCTGGTTTCAGCGTTCCTGATATTAATATGAAGGCCTACATGGAAGCACGTCACTTGACGCAAACTTTTATGGATGAGTTTTTGGGTTACTTTATTGATCCTCGCAACCGTTTTATGACCTCATTATTGATTGGTTCAGGATTGCCTGGAGGCATGATGGGATCTCTGATGGCTGATTTAAAAGGAATTCACGATGGCATTAATCGTTATTTGAAAGAAAATAATAAACCTGAATTATCAACAGATGATTTGCTTGTTAAACTTTTCGAAGAGGTACAATATATTTGGCCAATGTTGGGTAATCCTCCACTGGTAACTCCTTTCAGTCAGTATGTTAAAAATATTGCTCTGATGAATGTTATGAATCTAATTAAAGGCGGTGAACGTTTTGCTATGATTGATAATAATTCATGGGATATGATTTTGGGTAAAGCTGGGAAATTGCCTGGTACATTAGCTCCTGAAATTCTTGCACTCGTGAAAGAAAGAGGATTGACATTCTTTGAAGGAACTCCACAAGATAATTATCCAGACGAATTAGATAAATATCGTCAGGAGATGAAAGATAACAACTGGGATTTGGGACAAGATGACGAAGAGTTGTTTGAATTGGCAATGCACGACAGACAATATCGCGATTATAAATCAGGTGTTGCAAAAAAACGTTTTGAAGAGGAGATTGCAAAAGCGAAATCTGAACAAGAAACTTCTTCTGCTCCAGTAGTTGTTGCTCCCCAAAACAATAAACCCAAAGGATCAAAATTAGCTGAAATTCAAGAAAAATACCCAAATGCGAAACCTGTTATCGTTAAAGCAGGAGGTAGAGTCTATTGGGAAGCCGATTTTGAACAAAAATCTATTCCAATGGCTGTGGGTACCGAAATAAAAGAAGGACAAACGGTTGCATATTTGCAAACTTTCTATGGCCCTGAAAATGTCACTGCTAATTTTAATGGTAAAGTAGTGGCTGTTTGTGCTGAACAAGGCGAACTAATAGATAAAGGAGAGGCCCTCATATTTATTGAGTAATATAGCTCTTTTGCATATGAAATTTAAGTTTAAAAGAGTGCAAACTATATAGTTTGCACTATAAAAATTGAATAAAAAAAGCCTCTTCATTTTGGAGAGGCTTTTTTTCAGGGAAAAACTTACTATGAAGGGGTTTTTGGATATCCCATTATCTCTAAGCAGGAATATTTTTCAAAGTTTCAACTAAATATTCCCAGAATTTCTGTACACTTTCAATGTCTACTTTCTCATCTGGAGAGTGAGGGAAACGTATGGTTGGTCCAAAAGAAATCATATCCCATTTTGGATAAATGCTTCCTAAAATACCACATTCTAAGCCAGCATGAATGGCTTTAATTTCGGGTGTTTTTCCAGTCATGTCTTCAAAAACCTTCAGCATTGTTTTTAAAATTGCTGAATTTGGATTGGGTTTCCAACCTGGATATGCACCCGTAAATTCAATATCAGCACCTGCTAAGTCAAATACAGCTTTCATTGCATTGGCTAAATCTTCTTTAGCAGTATCCACAGAACTACGCATCAAGCTATTTGCGACAAAAGTTCCATTTGCTGATTTAATAATGGCTAAATTACTTGATGTTTCCACCAAGCCAGGCATAGCATCGCTCATTCTGATAACTCCATTTGGACAAGCATAAATAGCCTTAATAAAGCGGTCGCTTGCATCTGCATCAATTATATTTTTAGGCATTTCAGATGGTTCTACTTTAAATTTCATGTCGGGCTCAGTGGCCGATAGTTCGGATGAAATAATATCAAACAATCCAATAACTTCTTGTTTTAATGCTTCAGAAGAGCCTTTTGGAGCAACAATCGTAGCAAAAGCTTCACGAGGAATTGCATTTCGCAAACTTCCACCTTCAATATTTGCCAAACGAATATCCATTAATTTTTGAATTTCAGTGAGCAAACGAACGATAATTTTATTGGCATTTCCTCTGCCTAAAACAATGTCCATTCCTGAGTGTCCGCCTTTCAAACCAGAAACGCTGATTTTGTAAGCTTCCATATTAGCAGGAGTGGCTTCTGTAGAATATTTCATCGAAACATTTGCGTCTAAGCCACCTGCACAGCCAACATATAATTCGCCATAATCTTCTGAATCGAGATTAAGCAAAATGTCGCCTTTTAAAATGGTGCCGTCAAGACCAAAAGCACCAGTCATGCCTGTTTCTTCATCGGTTGTGATAAGTAATTCTATCGGGCCATGAACGAGGTCTTTTGCCATAAGCACAGCCATTCCAGCAGCCACTCCAATGCCGTTATCGGCACCCAAAGTAGTTCCGTTGGCACGCACCCATCCGTCTTCACCAATAATGGTTTCGATGGGATCGGTTTTAAAATTATGAACTTTGTCCGAGTTTTTTTGAGGAACCATATCCATATGTCCCTGTAAAATAACGCCTTTACGGTTTTCCATTCCAGGAGTAGCAGGCTTGCGGATAATAACGTTTCCAATACTATCTACGATGGTTTCTAAACCTAAGTTTTTTCCAAAATCTACAAAATATTGGCGAATTTTATCTTCATGTTTTGATGGATGCGGTATCTGCGTAATCGCATAAAAGCTCTCCCAAAGAGCATTTGGTTTTAGTTTTTTAATTTCTGAACCCATAATTTATGTTTTATTGTTTATACTAATTCTCGATAAATTTACAACTATTTTGAAGAAAAGTTCTATTCTATATCTTAATTTTTATAAAAAGACCTTGTTAAGTTTTGTCTTCCCTCATCTTTTGGTCGCTCGAAAATGAATACTTTTTCCGAAACCTGACCACAGCGTCGGTGTTTTTTTTATAATCAACAAAGTTAAATACGTCTTACTCCCTGAAATTTGAATATTGCTGATTTTTTTGTAAATGTTAGCAGTGGTTGTCTAGAATGTTCGAGTACGAGGCGTTTTTACCAAAATCTCCACGAGTTTACTCATGTAAATGATTGGAGGTTTTGGTAAAAAGAACGAAGTTATCGGACTTTATAGACAGCCACTACTTGGTTTTTTGTTCCGCCTCCTTAACGATAAGGTCTGCTTCATCCTGAGCTTTTTTCAAAATTTGGTTGATTTTATTATCCGCTTCTTTATTGAGTTTGTCTGCTTTAGATTTTGCTTCATCATTAATTAGTTTTGCACTTTTTTCGGCGGCTATTTTTGCAATCGGGTTTTTGGCTTCTGCAATGATTTTTTTGCCTTGGGTGTCGGCTTCTTGAATTAATAGATCTCCGGCTCTTTTCGCCTCCGCTCTAGCGGCATCGGCTTTGGTTCGGGCATCTGCCATAATAGCATCGGCTTTTTTCTTCGCTTCGGCAATTGCTTTTGAAGCTCCTTCCTTGACCGTAGTAATAAGCTCTTGCTTCACCTCTTCAACTTTTTCTTTAACTTGCTCTTTTTCATCATCAATCAAGTTGGTGGCTTTGTCCTTTAAACCCGTTTTGAAAATAGGATTTGTAAAGGTTCCAATAATTTGAACATCAAATTTTATCTTTTCATTTAGATTTATTTTGACTCCTTTTTGTTGTGCTTTTCCTGTTAGTGAATTGACAAAATCGTTGGTTGCGTTGCCAAAAGCTTTACGTGGGATTTCGATGGCCAATACGTAGTCTAAACTCTGGTCCAAACGGCTAAAACCAGATACATTAACATTCGTGTCTTCGTATTTGATGTTGAAAGGTTCGACACTGAGTTTGCCATCTTTAATCAAATACTGAACCGCTAAATTCGCTAAATTCAGCTGTTTGAAAGCGGCAATTTTAGTCTCTTTTGCCAATTTTGCCATCATGTCTGAACCAATTATGGATACAGATTTGGTGTTGATGGAACCTTTGGAGTTTACAGTTTCAAGTTTGGGACTTAAGTCTTTATTTAGATCTGCATCAAGATTAATCGTGCCTGAAAATTTCCCTTTGGCGTTTTCAGCAATAGGAGCAAACTTTTGAACAATCTCAAAAGAATTCCACACTTTCTGAAAATCAATTTGGTTTAAATTCAAATTAAATCCGATTTTTGGTAACACTTGTGCAGAAGAATAAAAACCATTCATTACGGTTTCTCCGTCGAACAAGTCAAATCGCAAATTTTTCAATTCTGCTTTTTGATCTCTAACAATAATGTCTCCCCGCATATTAGCAAGTTCAATATCGTCATAAATGAGCTTTTTGAAATTGGAAGTAAGCGTAAAATCAATGTTTTTCGGAATGTCAAATGCTTCCATTGGAGTTGATTCGGTGGCTTCGGTTTCTGTTTGCAAACTCTCTTCTGTAGCTAAAAACGGATTGGTATTGAAATAATTTGAATTTGTTGTGAAACGTCCTATTAATGGAGCTTTATCGAAAAAGTAGTCCAATATATTGTCAAGTCTTCCTTTTACTGAAATGTCGCTTTCTTCTATTTTTATTTGCAAATCTGTCAATTCTGCATATTTTGGCGAAAAAGCCAATTTGCCATAGGGAATATGTAGTCCTTTTGGCATGTCTTTGTCGCTGTAAAACAAATCTTTAATCTCTAGTAAGCCATCAGCCACAAATTTTTCGTATTGCTCTTTTTCAATCATCGAGTAACGCCCTTTAAAGACGATGTCTGCATTTAGCAGTCCGTCTATTTTTTGTCCTTCTTCAAGCGGATAAAAAGAGTTAATCGTTTTAAAATCAAGTTTCCCTTTGGCAGAGAAATCAATATTTGGGTCGCTAATGGGAGTGCTTACAAATAATTTCATGGCAATGGGATTTCCAGCCATTTTTAGAGCAAAGTTTTTAACATCAATAATAGTATTGTCGGCACTTCCGCCTTTATTGGAGATTTTTGCATCCATAAATATATCATTTACCGATTGTGGTAAATCGGGATATTTAAACATCCCATTTTTTACATTAAGTTGTAAGCCAAATTCTGGTAAATTCAGAGAATCGTAAATTCCTTTCGCATGTCCCAAAAAAGCAAATTCTCCTTTGGTTTCAATGTCGTCAAATTCTTTTGCGTAGATGGCTGGTACCATCGACAAAAGATGTTTAAACTCGGTAGAAGGGGTGGAAAATTTCAAATCCATGTCATAGTTTTCATCATTCATTTGAAACCAACCTTCAAAATTCATAAGCAATTCGTTGATTTTTATATTGTTGTCCAAAAAGTCAAACTTCCATGTGTCCATATTTGCATCCATGTCAAAATCGGAAGAGAAATTTGCTTTGCTTAAATAGGGGATTCCTTCATAAATCATACTGACCGATTCGGCCGTAGTTTTTGTTCTGATTTTGGTCACTGATTCTGTTAAATTGCCTCTCAAACGATGATTTAAACCCGAAATCTCCATGGTGAAATCCATCTCATCATCTTTATATTTAATGTATGAGTCTTTTATGCTGATGTTTTTTAAAGCAACTGCAAACTTCGTAGGTTCTGCGTCTTCTTCTGGCATTTCTTCCGAAGGTTTCACAATGTCCCAATTGGCTCTGCCATCTTTTAAAACAATGGCATTAATACGTGCTCCCTTTATATCGATCGATTTAATTTCGTATTCATCGCCTTTAAAAACGCTCATTAAGTTAATGCGAAATCCAAAATTATCAACAAACATTAGTGTGTCATTTCCAAACTCATTAATTCCTTTTACGGAGAATTTTTTCAACTCCAATTTAAAGTCTGGAAAGCTTTTTATCAGCGAGAAACTAAAGGAGTTCCAATTGACTTCTGCATTGATGGTTTTGTTGATTTCTGTTTTTACCGTTTCAATGACTTTATTCTTAAAAATAAATGGTAAAACAATGATTGTTATCAAAATAGCAAAAAATACGCTAAGTGATATAATAATAACTTTTTTCTTTTTCATACGTTGATTAGTTTGCGTTTGTGTAACAAACAAAGATAATCAATATTTGTTTTCGAGAAATCAGAAATTGAGTTAATTCTTTACAAAACAATAGAGGGAGAAAATATAATTCTCTCCCTCTATTGTTTTTCGATATTATTATTTTTATCCAATTCTTTTAGGCTCGGGCATTTTATTTTGACGTTCTTGTCCTTTTTTCAACCATTCGGGCAAGCGTGTTTTTTTCCACTCTTCTTTTTCTTGTTTTAGTTTAACGGGGTCGAGTCCCAAAAATCTTTGTGCTTTTTCTTTTGTGCTAATATCTGGCATTTTTACCTCTTCGTGATATCCTAATTTTCCTAAAAGACGGGCTATTTCAACACGAGCATTCGATGCTTTTTTCATTCCATCCGAAATAATTCTTAAACATTCCAGAGGTGCATGGAAAGAACCGCCATGACTTGCTGCTACGAAATCCCAACGCCATTGTGCTTGGCGGATATATTGTTGTATGGGTTTCATTTGTGCTGCGCTGGCTCCTTTTTCAATTGCAAAACCGGCTTCAATATGAGCTTTTACGATTAAATCTTCCAAAAGAATCTTTTGTTCATAAACTTTATCTTGGCGGTCGTAAACATTTTTGATAAGCTCTTCTTTGGTCTCTCGGTGACAAACCATGCAGGAATTTTCGATATTGTTTAGCGGACTTTGAATTTTATGATCGGTAAGCTTCTGACTGCCTTCGGTTTTGTATGGCATATGACAATCGGCACAGCTCACATTTCTTTGATAATGAACGCCGTGTCTGAAAATTTCATAATCCGGGTGTTGAGCTTTCAACATAGGAGTTTGACTAATTGGATGCGTCCAGTCTGAAAACCCAATTTCATCGTAATAGGCTTCCATATCTTCCATATTCAATCCTTTGTCCCATGGAAATGTTACATATTTACCGTCGCCTTTAAAATAATACTCAACGTGACATTGTGCACAAGCCATGGTTCGCATTTCGTTTAAAGTGAATTTCTTATAATCTATGCCTATTCTTTGTTTTGCTTCCATCAAAGGAATTTGAAAAATTCTTAGATGTTGTGTTTTAGGATCGTGGCAATTGGCACAGCCAATAGGATTTAGTATTTGAGGAATCATTTTCGACCATTTGGAATTGTAGAACTCCTTGGCTCCAATTTCTTTATACATTCTCGGAACGTCGGGACCTTTGCACGTCCAGCAGCTGGCGTTTTGAGGGCCATCATTATCCGTTTGAGGCGTTCCTGTTCGCAATGTATTGTGAACGTCGTCTATTGCATAGACGTGCCCTCTGGGCTGATTATAATCCATGGCAAAGGCGTATCCGCCAAATAAGATAACGATTCTTGGATCTTCGCCCAAAACATCTCTAAAAGAACTTCCGTTGTGTTTAGAGCTAAAACTCGTGTCTGCCATTTGTTGATACGTGGCATATTCTCTGGGATAGGCTTTGCCCCACATTTCATTTCGAGGTTCAAATTCCGACAAATCATATTGTGGAACATTCAAAACGGTTGCTTCTGTTCTCCGTTGAATAATGGTGGAAGCAAACAGTCCCAAAACAAATACGACTCCGATGGTTCCAAAAAATAAAATCCATCCAACAAATGGTTTTTCACTAACTATCTTATTAATATTAAATTTCATGTCTATGTTTTTAATAATTATTTCATTTTTAATCCGGTCATTTTTTGCAGCCATTTTGGTACAGGCGACTTTGGTACAGGCACTTGAACATACGGCATGGAAGAAAGGCTTTTCACCCTACCATGAGGCACTTCGCGATGGCAATCCCAACATTGTTTTCCTTCTCCGTGGGTGGTTTGTTTGTATGTGACAGCCGTTCCAACGCGTTGGTTCAATTGTTCGTGACAACGGATGCAGTTTTCTTGCACAACCGTTCTGCCAGGGGGCAACATGCGTATCGATTGATCATAGCCACGAATTGTAAAAATGGCAGAATGACGCAATCCGTCCATGGCTTTAAAATAATAGCCGCGGAAAAAGTTGTCTTGGGGTACATGACAGTCGTTGCACGTGGCTCTTTGCCCATGAGATGAATGTCTCCATGTTGTGTATTCAGGAGTCATAATGTGGCAATTAATGCAGGTTTCAGGGGCATCGGACAAGTACGACCACGCCCTGGAAATATAAAATATATAAATCCCCATACCAGTTATAACTCCCAGTAAAATAATGACGGGCAACCGCCATTTTAAGGGGGGATACAGATTTGCTATTAGTTTTCGTAAAAATTTAACCATGTTGCAAATATAATTCATGAAAACCAAAAGTCAATACCTAAAGCTAATTTAGGTACATTCTAAATAATGACTGGATTTTGGTTTCGGAGCTAGGCTTAGCCCTGAGTAATAATACTAATTTTTTTTTCTAAAAACTCAAATATTTCATTTTCAAAATCAATAGGATTTTCCGAATGCAACCAATGTCCTGCTTTTGGAATTTCAACGATTTCAGAATTTAAAAAGTTTTCGGAAATAATTTGTCTGTCTTCTTCATTTATATAATCAGATTCAGCTCCTTTTAAAAAGAGTGCTGGAACTTGATGAGGTGAATCGTAATCAACCTTACCAATTAATCTATCCAAATATAAGTCGATGGCTTCCAAATTAATTTTCCATGAAAATGTATTTTCAGCATTTCGTTTGATGTTTTTCAAAACAAATTGAGCGAGACGTTGAGATGGAATTTTTTCTGAAAAATAATTTTCAATTTCTTTTCGGTCTGAAAAACTTTCCAAAGGAGTATTTTTCATCATATATAAAAGTTCAACATGATGATATTTCATTTCATGACTTCGCATGCCCATATCTGCAATGATGACTGACTTCACATCTTTTGAAACAGGTTCTTTGAGGTAGTTTAAAATTATTTTTCCACCCAAAGAATGTCCCATTAATATTGGGTTTTCAATATTGTTTGTATCCAAGAATTCCGCTAAATCATCAATTAATGCTTCCATTGAAAAAACAGGATGATGTCCGGAGCGACCATGATTTCTTAAATCGAGTGAATATACAGCCACTGGCAAACGTTCGGATATGTTTTTGCTAAACAGCATCCAATTGTCAGAATTGCCAAAAAGACCGTGAATTAAAACCAAGGGTATTCCATTGCCATATTTTTTGAAATAGAGATTCATGTTTTTTTTAATGAGTTTACAAATATAAAAGATTCTTTTCGTATTTTTGTTTTTAAGAATGAATATAAACTTTAATAACGCTAAATACTATCTATGAAATTTCTTATCTCAGGCGGAAGTGGATTTATTGGAAGATCACTTACCGGAATTTTAAGGAAAAAGCACCATCATGTAAAACATATCTCCCGTGCTGATTTTAACAACTCTCAATCGCAAATAGAAAGTCTCACAGAATGGGCTGATGTGGTTGTTAACCTAGCAGGTGCTCCAATTTCTAAAAAATGGACTAAAACTTACAAAGAAGAGCTTTATGAAAGTCGTGTTTCGCTTACCCAGAAAATTGTTGAGGCGATTCAGAAAAATACAACCAAACCCAAAATATTTATATCCGTTTCTGCTGTTGGTTTCTACGATAACAGCGAGGTTTTTGATGAAGAACATGTTTTGCCAGCTAGAAACTTCTTAGGTGATTTATGCTCTGATTGGGAAACTGTAGCCATGCGAGCGTCCAAGGATACCCGCGTTGTTGTTTTTCGTTTGGGCGTTGTTTTGGGTAGGCGAGGAGGCATTGTTAAAAGATTGCGACCTCTTTTCAATCTAGGATTGGGTGCAAGCATGGGCAGTGGTAATCAGCCGATTTCGTGGATACATATTAGCGATGTTCTAAACGCCATCCAATATGCCGTTAAAAAAGAAGACATGAAAGGTATTTATAATTTATGCACTCCCAATCACTTAACCAATAAAGAGTTTTCCAAAGCCTTTGCCAAAGAACTGAAAAAACCTTTGTTTTTTAAAATTCCTTCTTTTGTCATAAAGTGGATGTTGGGAGAAGGAGCCAATGTCGTCTTAGAGGGACAAAGAGTGCTACCAACTCGACTATTGGAGGCAGGATTTAATTTCAGATTTATCAAAATTGATGAGTCTTTTCAAGAGATTTTCAGAAAATTAAAGAAAGTTCAGATAGAGACAAAACCTAAAGATGTTAAAATAAAAGAATCAGGTAATTAACTGATTCTTTCTTCCTTGTTTTCTTTTAAATCTTGTGGTAATTCAGTGTCTTCTGTTTTCTTGTCATTTAATTCGAGCAAGGCTGTTTTGTGAAAAAAAATAATCAATGTTAAAATTCCTGTGGTAATAGAGGCATCAGCAATGTTGAAAACGGGCCGGAAAAACTGAAAACTGTCTCCTCCAATAAAAGGAATCCATTCGGGCCAATGACCGTTGATAATTGGGAAATAGAACATATCCACAACGTGACCGTGAAGAAAAGGAGCATATCCTCCGCCTTCGGGAAGAAAAGTAGCAATTTGATATGAACTGTGGTCGAAAATTAGTCCGTAAAAAGCACTGTCAATTAAGTTTCCAGTAGCACCTGCTGTGATTAAGGTAATGCAAACCAAATATCCCGTTTGAACGCCCTCTTTAAGCAGTTTGAAAATATACCAGAAAAGTCCACCAATAGCGACCACTCTGAATAAACTCAAAAAAAGTTTACCCCAGTTTCCACCAAAGCTCATTCCAAAAGCCATCCCTTCATTTTCGGTAAAATGAATGATAAACCAATCGCCTAAAATATGATATTCTTGACCAATATACATGTTTGTTTTGATCCAAAATTTGAGAATTTGGTCAATCAACAGCACACCAAAAAGTATCAGAAAAACTAAATGCGTTTTTTTAATTTTCACTCTCGTATTATTGTTTTTTTTCGCCTTGTTGAATTTTTGCATCAAAACTTAATGTTGCATGAGGAACGGCTCTAAGACGCTCTTTGGGAATCAATTCGCCAGTTTCTCTACAAACACCATATGTTTTGTTTTCAATACGAATAAGAGCTGCTTCCAAATTTTGAATATATTTATGTAAACGTGCAGCTAAACGCGAGTTTTCTTCTTTTGACATCACTTGATGACCTTCTTCCAAGATTTTGAATGTAGGAGAAGTGTCCATGGTATCGTTGTTTCCTGTATTACTGTATGACTCAGTAATGGTTTGCAGGTCGAGGCGTGATTTCTCTATTTTGCTAATGATTAAGTTTTTGAACTCTTCTAGTTCTGTATCTGAGTATCTACTTCTGTTTTTCTCTTCCATGTTTTATGGGTTTAAGTGAGTCATTATTTTGCTTTTAAAACGGCTACATTTACGATAATTTCATCTGCCAAATCAATCTCAATTTGCGAATCTATAGATGAAAAACTATCAAATAAAATATCTTTCGTCAAAGTTTCCGAACAAATATAATTAAAGTTTTCATTAATAGCATCAAATACTACATCTTTTTTCTCAACTTTAACGATAATCGTATCGGTCACTTCAAAATCTTGTTCTTTTCGGATATTTTGAATGCGATTTACAAAGTCACGAGCGATGCCCTCTCGGTATAATTTATCGTCGATGGTTTTGTCTAAAGCCACCGTGATGGTGCCTTCGTTGGCAACTGCCCAGCCTGGAATGTCTTCGGCAAAAATGTCTACATCTTCGACAAATATTTCAGCATTGCTACCCTCTACGATGATGTTAATACTTTTCTCTTTTTCCAATTGTACAATCTCTTTTTGAGACATTTCGCTGATGGCTTGTGCCACTTGTTTCATCGTTTTTCCGAAACGAGGTCCCAGTACTTTAAAATTAGGTTTTATTTTCTTTACCAATATGCCATCTTCATCGGAAACGTATTCAATGTCCTTAACATTAATTTCGTGCATTATCAAATGTTGAACTTTCTCGATCTGAGATTTAAATTCAGTATTTAAAACAGGAATCATTATCTTGTTAAGCGGCTGGCGAACTCGGATATTTGATTTTTTGCGAAGCGATAATGCCATCGAACAAATTTGTTGAGCCAATTGCATACGCTCTTCCAATTTGGAATCTATTTCTTGTTCATTGAGTTTAGGGAAATCGCCCAAGTGAACAGATTCAAATCGACTTTTTTGTGTAATTTCGTTCAAGTCTCGATAAAGCTTATCGGCAAAAAACGGAGCAATGGGACTCATCAGTTTGGATAAAGTTTCCAAGCAACGATACAATGTTTGATAGGCCGAAATTTTATCTTCGGAATAATCGCCTTTCCAAAAACGGCGACGGCACAAACGAACATACCAATTGCTTAAGTATTCGCCTACAAAGTATTGCATTTCACGACCCGCTTTTGTGGGTTCATAATCTGCATAATATTGATCTACTTTTTTTATCAGGGTATTGAGTTCGGACAAAATCCAGCGGTCAATTTCGGGTCTTTTATGGTGCTCAATATCAGCTTCTTTGTATGTAAAATTATCTATGTTTGCATACAATGCGAAGAAATTATAGGTATTGTAAATTGTGCCAAAAAACTTTCGTTGTACTTCGGCAATGCCTTCGCTATCAAATTTCAAATTATCCCATGGCTGAGCATTGGTAATCATGTACCAGCGTGTGGCATCGGCTCCATATTTTTCGAGGGTTTCGAAAGGATCTACTCCGTTGCCTAAACGCTTCGACATTTTATTGCCATTTTTGTCCAAAACCAAGCCGTTGGACACTACCGTTTTAAAAGCAACCGAGTCAAATAGCATGGTGGCTATGGCATGCAACGTAAAAAACCAGCCTCTGGTTTGGTCTACGCCTTCAGCGATAAAATCGGCAGGGAAATTTTGTTTTAAAAGTTCTTTATTTTCAAAAGGATAATGCAATTGTGCGTATGGCATTGCACCTGAGTCGAACCAAACATCAATCAAGTCGGTTTCACGACGCATGGGCAGACCCGTTGGCGAAACTAAAATAATATCATCCACATAAGGACGATGGATGTCTATCGATTGGTAATTTTCATCCGACATATCTCCCGCTTTGAAAGAGGCGTAGGGATTGGATGGCATCAAACCAGCTTTTACCGATTTCTCAATTTCTTGATGCAATTGTTCGATGGAACCAATCATAATTTCTTCGGTCCCCTCTTCGTTTCTCCAAATGGGAAGAGGAACGCCCCAATAGCGAGAACGTGATAAATTCCAGTCGACCAAATTTTCGAGCCAGTTTCCAAAACGTCCGGTGCCAGTGGCTTCGGGTTTCCAATTGATGGTTTTGTTTAGTTCAATCATTCGCTCTTTGTAAGCCGTTGTGCGAATAAACCACGAATCCAATGGATAGTACAAAATAGGCTTGTCGGTTCGCCAGCAGTGCGGATAGTTATGTGTATGCTTTTCGATTTTAAAAGCTTGGTTTTTCATTTTTAGCATCACGCTGAGGTCAACATCCAAGCTAGCGTCATTGTCGGTTAATTTCGAATCGTATTCGTTTTTCACAAATCGTCCGGAAAATTCTTTATACAATTCTGTATTTATATTTTCTTTTACGAAATCTGAATCCAAGTCTTCTATTAAATAAAATTTCCCGCTGCGATCAACCATGGGTTGACGTTTGCCTTCTTTGTCAATCATGAATAGTGGAGGAACACCAGATTGTTTGGCTACTCTGTCATCATCGGCTCCAAAAGTGGGGGCAATGTGTACAATACCCGTTCCATCTTCGGTGGTTACAAATTCGCCATGAATGACCTTAAAAGCCCCTTCTCCGGGATTTACCCATGGGATAAGTTGCTCGTATTCAATGCCTACCAGTTTGCTCCCTTTGGTTTCGGCCAAAACTTGATACGGAATATTCTTGTCGCCTGGTTTGTACTCTTCAAAACTGAGCTCTGAATTTTTTTCTGGAAAAAAGGAGTTCAGTAAAGATTTTGCCAGAATTACTAAAATGGGATCCCCTGAATATTGATTAAAGGTTTTAACCAGCAGATAATCAATATTATTGCCTACTGCCAAAGCAGTATTCGAAGGCAGTGTCCAGGGAGTTGTCGTCCACGCTATTAAATATAAATTGTCGGGATTGGGATTGCCTTCTGGAAAGCCCCAAGGACATTTTTTATTTTTTTGTTCGGTCTTCACTTTAAATTGTGCTACGCAAGTAGTGTCTTTAACATCTTTGTAGCATCCAGGCATATTTAGTTCATGCGAACTTAAACCGGTTCCGGCAGCGGGTGAAAAAGGCTGAATGGTATATCCTTTATAAATCAAATCTTTTTTATAAAGCTCTGACAATAAGTGCCAAACAGTTTCTATGTATTTATTTTCAAAGGTAATATATGGATTGTCAAGGTCTACCCAATATCCCATCTTTACCGTCAAATCGTCCCATAAATCCTTGTATTTCATTACTTCCTTGCGGCACGCTTGGTTGTATTCTTCAATGGTGATTGTTTTGCCAATATCCTCTTTGGTAATTCCCAAGCTTTTTTCAACGCCCAGCTCTACGGGCAAGCCGTGTGTGTCCCAGCCTGCTTTGCGCTCAACAAGGTATCCACTCAGTGTTTTGTATCGACAAAAAATATCTTTGATGGCACGTGCCATAACATGATGAATACCTGGTTGTCCATTGGCGGAGGGAGGTCCTTCATAAAAAACATAAGGAGGAGCACCTGCTCTGTTTTTCAAACTTTTTTCAAATACAGAATTGGATTCCCAGTATGCTAGTATCTCTTGGTGAATATCTGTTAGGCTTAATTTTTTGTACTCTTGATATTTATTTGAATTTTCCATCTTAAATAATTTTCAGCAGTATATTTTAATTTCAAGGTGCAAAATTAGCAAAAAAGGAACAGCCAAATTGTTTTTTTTTTTATTTGTTGTATTAATTCGGATTATACTGAATGAAAATAAACTTATTTTGTCCTCTGATTTTATGAATATTTATAATTTATTTGTTCAAATCTAATCATAATATTTTATTCTTAATCGCAATGTAATCAGAAGCATTGACAAAATAATATGGTTTCGTATAATAAAATGAATCATAAATTGATTTTAGGACTATATTCTCACCAATATAAATTTAATAATTGAATCTATATTTCTAGCTATGTGAATGTTATGCTTGTTTTGCACTCAAGTTTTGAAAAATTATTTGAAAAACTTCCTCTTTCATGCAATATATTGTATTTTTGTATAAAATTAAATTCGATTAAATGAAAGGAATTATATTAGCAGGAGGTTCTGGAACTCGGCTTCATCCACTAACCTTAAGTATAAGTAAGCAATTGATGCCTATTTATGACAAACCGATGATTTATTATCCGTTGAGTGTATTAATGATGGCAGGAATTAGAGAGATATTAATTATATCAACACCTCATGATTTGCCACTTTTTGAAAGACTTCTTGGAGACGGTACCCAGTTGGGTTGTTCGTTTCATTATGCCGAACAGGTTGTTCCTAATGGACTTGCACAAGCTTTTGTTATTGGAAAAGAATTTATTGGAAAGGAAAAAGTGTGCTTAATTTTAGGTGATAATATTTTTTATGGATCCGGTTTTCAGAAATTAATACAAAGCAATAATAATCCCGATGGTGGAATGGTATTTGCATACCACGTAGCCGACCCAGAGCGATATGGTGTAGTTGAGTTTGACGATAACATGAAGGCCATTTCAATTGAAGAAAAACCTAAAATTCCGAAATCTAATTTTGCAGTTCCAGGACTATACTTTTATGACAATAGTGTTGTGGAGGTGGCTGAAAATCTGAAGCCGAGTGCTCGTGGTGAGTATGAAATTACGGATGTGAATAAATATTATTTAGAAAATGGAAATTTAAAAGTTGCCGTAATTGGTCGAGGTACCGCATGGCTCGATACGGGGACATTCAAATCCCTAATTGAGGCTTCGCAATTTGTTCAAGTTGTGGAAGATCGACAGGGATTAAAAATTGGGTGCATCGAAGAGCTTGCATATCGTATGGGGTTTATTAATGATGCGCAACTGACAAAAATAGCAGAGCCTCTTTTGAAAAGTGGCTATGGGGAATATTTAATGAATCTATTGAAATAATAATTCTTTTATGAGAAAAATACTAGTTACTGGTGGTGCCGGTTTTGTGGGAAGTGCCTTGTCTGAAAAATTGATCAAAGATCCTGAAAACTATGTTGTTATTGTTGATGATTTGTCAACGGGCGATATAAAAAAATTGCCACAACTTCCCAAAACTAATTGGCGTTTTATCAAAGCAGATGTCAACAATTATAATGATTTGTCGCAGGTGATGTTTGCCAATCAGTTTGAGTATGTTTTTCATTATGCAGCTGTTGTTGGGGTCGAAAGAACTCAGTTGTATCCATATAAAGTGCTTAATGATATTCAAGGTTTTAAAAACATCTTGGATATTTCGAAAAATACAGGTGTAAAACGTGTTTTTTTTGCCTCCTCTTCCGAAGTTTATGGCGAGCCTGTTGATCTTCCTCAAAATGAGCATACTACACCCCTTAATTCCAGAATTCCTTATGCTGTTGTGAAAAATGTGGGAGAGGCTTTTTTGAGATCGTACCACAAAGAGTTTGGATTAGAATTTACGATTTTCCGTTTTTTTAACACCTATGGCCATAAGCAATCACCCGATTTTGTAATGTCAAGATTTATTGCGAAAGCATTGTTAAATGAGCCCATTTCAATTTATGGGGACGGACTTCAATCCAGAACATTTTGTTTTATTGATGATAATGTAGATGCTTGTGTTAAAGCTGCATACGATAATTTATTTGTGAATGACGTAGTTAATATTGGGAATGATAATGAAATCACGATTATTGATTTAGCAAAAGAAGTTATTCGTATCACAAATTCAAAATCCGAAATAGTCTATGCACCTGCCTTACCAGAGGGGGATATGCATCGCAGATTACCCGATATTACAAAAATGAAAATGCTTTTGGGTAGACCCTTAACCACTCTAGAAGAAGGAATAAATAAAATATTAGATAATACAAGTTTCATCATAAGTTAGCTATATTATGTACAAAGTTGAAGAATTAACAGAATTAGTAAATCGAGAAATCGACAAATTGAGTTTCGACAAAACTCCAAAAGAACTATACGAACCGATTGCATATACCATGTCTCAAGGAGGGAAAAGATTGCGTCCAATTTTGAGTTTGTTGGCTTGCGAAATGTTTGGAGGTGATGTTCAAAAAGCCCTTGTGCCAGCAATGTCGCTCGAAATGTTTCATAATTTCACCCTCATTCATGACGATATTATGGATAAAGCTCCCATTCGCAGAGGAGTTGAAACCGTATACAAAAAATGGAATCAAAACATCGCCATTTTATCGGGGGATGCTCTTTTTTCTTTAGCGTATGAAAAATTATTGGCATGCGATATCGAGCATTTGGTCGATTTTATTCATCTTTTGAATGAAACTGCTGTTGGTGTTTGCGAAGGTCAGCAATTGGATTTGAATTTTGAATCGCAGAAAGAGGTCAGTATTGATGAATACATCGAGATGATTCGTTTGAAAACAGCAATTTTGATTGGAGCTTGTTTGAAAGCTGGAGCAATTGCGGCCAATGCAGACAAAAAACATCAAGATATGATTTATGAGTATGGCGTGTTTGTAGGCTTGGCTTTTCAATTAATGGATGACCTTCTCGATGTATATGCTGACATTGAGAAATTTGGCAAAAAACCGGGTGGAGATATTCGTGAAAATAAAAAAACGTATCTTTACCTAAAAACATTGGAAGTTGCTTCGAAAGAAGACGCTGAATTGTTGAGAAATTACTTCAGTAGTACGGACATTGAAGATGATATTAAATATGATAGTGTAAGAGCGATTTTTGATAAATACAATATCAAGGCCTTGACCGAAGAAAAAATGAATTCTTACTACGAAAAAGCACTGTCTATTTTAGATCAAATTTCATACAATCATACTGAAATTCTTAGAATAAGTAAAATGATAATAAATAGAGATCACTAAAAAAATGAAAAAATTAGTTGTTTTAACTGGAGCCGGAATCAGTGCCGAAAGTGGAATTAAAACTTTTCGCGACCATGATGGTCTCTGGGAAAATCATCGTGTTGAAGATGTTGCAACCTATGATGCATGGTTGAATAATCCATCCTTAGTTTTGGATTTTTACAACCAAAGAAGGATAGAGTTAGGAAATGTGAAGCCCAATAAAGCACACTTGGATCTTGCCGAATTGGAAAAAGATTTTGATGTTCACATTATTACGCAAAATGTGGATGATTTGCACGAACGTGCGGGTTCTTCCAATATTCTCCACCTTCATGGCGAATTATGCAAAGTAAAAGGAGAGAACAACGAAAATGAAATTATTAATATTGGTTATACAGCTTTGAAAATAGGCGACAAATGTAGCCAAGGTTCACAGCTTCGGCCCGATATTGTTTGGTTTGGCGAAGCGGTTCCCAAAATGGAAGATGCTGTTCAAATTATCCACAAAGCTGATATTGTTGCCATTATTGGAACTTCCATGCAAGTTCATCCGGCTGCTGGATTGATTCATTATGCTCCTGCTGATGCTCAATGCTTTTATATTGATCCGGGTGCAAAATCAATCAGTGGAGTTCGGAATCTTACGATTATTGCTGAAAAAGCAACTATTGGAGTGGCTAAAATGAAAGAAATATTGATGGCAAAATAGTTGCCTGAATTTGGGAGTAAATCAGTTGATGATTTTTACTTTCTTCAAGCTTAATAAATTCATTGAATTATTCCCCAATCCTTCGATGTTGTTTTGCACCAATCGTACCACCTGATCATAATATAAAACAATAATTGGAGCATCCGCCATCATCACACTGTCCATTTTTGCATACAAATCAAAACGAACAGAATCGTCGATGGTTTTTTGAGATTTTTCGTATAAATCATCAAAAATAGGATTTTTATAATGGGTGTAATTGGGACCGCCAGGTGTGAAGTTTGAACTGTAAAAGAGTGATAAATAATTCTCTGCATCAGGATAATCGGCAATCCACGAACCTCTAAAAAATGCCAGTTTCGATTTGGAAATTAAATCTCGCTGGGTGGCTGGTGGATTTACTTCAATTTTAAGATTAATGCCAATTTTGGTGAGTTCGCTTTGAATGTATTGGCTCAAATCCAGATAGGAAGCCGAAACAGATAAAACGATGGGCTTTAATCCTTTTCCTGCTGGAAATCCGGCTTTAGCAAGCAATTGACGTGATTTTTCGGGATTGTAATTATAGCCATATCGACGATTTGCTACGAAACCGGGCAAGCCACGAGGAATAATACCATTGTAAGCTTCTTCGCCAATATTGTTTCGCAAGAATTGCATCATTTTTTGTCGGTCGAAACCATAATTTATGGCTTGGCGTACTTCTTTAATCATCAGAGGATTGTCCTCTTCATTTTCCAGTTCTGGATCGACCAAAAAACCCAAATATTCAGTATTTAAATAGGGCATGGTGTGCATTTTGAACTGGTCTTGATATTTCGGATTTAATTTTCCTGCGGAAGTCAGCAGTTCATCTTTGTAAGCGGCATCAATGCCTGATAGAAAATCGAGATTCCCTTTTACAAATTCCAAAAATGCCGATTGCTTGTCTACAATAAAAGAGATGGCAACTGCGTCAATGTAGGGCAAGCGATGATTGTTTTCAAATTCAAAATAATCTTCGTTTTTTACCAATACTAATTTTACGCCCTCTTTCCACATTTTAAACTTAAAGGGACCTGTTCCCACGGGATGATTTCTGAAGTCTTTTCCGTATTTTTCCACCACTTCCCAAGGCACCGCAGAGCAATATTGCATGCTTAAAATTCCCAAAAACGGAGGAAAAGGGATGTTTAAGTGGATAATTAAGGTGCTGTCGTTAGGAGCTTCCATATTGAGTTTCCCATCCTCTTTTCGAGCCACATTTGAAAATACCCAAGCTCCGGGCGAAGCTGTTTTTTCATCAATAATTCTATTAAAACTAAAAACAAAGTCGCTGGCTAGTATTTTTCTTTCTTGCGAAAATTGAAAAAAATCCGTCTCATGAAAATAGACATCGTCTCTTAGTTGAAATGTATAGCTTTTTCCATCTTCTGAAATAGACCAAGATTTGGCAATAGATGGCTTCACATTCATGCTGTCGTCAATTTGTACCAATCCATTGTACAATTGATTGCATGCCCAAATAATAGATTGGTCGCGGGCAAAAGCAGGGTCTAGGGTGTTGATGCCAGCAGATTCATTGTAGCGAAAAACAACTCTGTTTTCATTGGTGTTTGTCTTTCTGTTGCACCCCCACAAAGCGATGGATAGAACAAAAATCAGACAGAAATCAACTTTTTTCATAAATATAAAATATGGACAAAAATATACAAAATAGAACATCTATTACATGCGCTCTAAGGCTTATTTTGATTTTTTCAAGAATAAATTATGTTTTCATTGTTTTTAAGTTTTCTGAATTATACTAAAATTAATTGTTTTATCTATTGCTGAATCGTAAAATTCATAAATTTCATTGGGATTCGAAAAACAGTACGTCTTTTTTGTTATTTTTGTGGGTTAAACAATATTCTTTTTTGAATTGGGTTATATAAAGTTATGGATAAAATATTAGACTTCTTAAAGAAACCGCTGATAAAGCATCTATTGCTTGGGCTAGCATCTTTTATCGTATTGATTATTATTATTTCGTACGTGTTGAGGTTCTATACTCGGCATGGTGAAGCATATGAGCTTGCTAACTTTGAAGGAATGACCCTCGAACAAATTGAAAACTCGGGCGATGCTTCAATGTTTGAGATAATCGTGATAGATTCGGTTTTTGTGCCGAATAAACCCAAAGGAAGCGTTCATACGCAGGATCCTCCTGCGGGCTCTCTAGTGAAATCTGGAAGAAAAGTGTATGTAAGCACTGTTGCTTTTGGTATGCCGAAAGTGGTGATGCCCGATTTGTCGGATTTGTCATTAAGACAAGCCACTAATACGTTGGAAAATATTGGCTTGGCGGTAGGAGATGTGATATATAAGCCCAGCAAATTTCACAATGTGGTTTATGAACAAATATATAAAGGTCGTCCCATTTTTCCAGGTACCGAAATCGACCAAGGATCCGCCATTATTTTAGTAGTGGGTCGTGAAGGCTACGTTGATGAAACTGAAACAACAAATGAAAACTAAATGAAAAACAGACTTATTTTTATCTCGATTATTATATTTAGCCTGACACTGTCGTTTGGGCAAGAAGTCGTAAGTGGTTTAGACCGAAATCTCGAAAAACAGAAACAAGAATTGTTTTTGAAAAGTACGACTATTGATTTTAGTCCAATAAACATCCCTTTTATCGATGATTTTTCAAACTATTCCGTTTTTCCAAATCCTAATCTATGGATCGACCGCCATGCTTTTATCAACAATACTTTTGCTGTGCGTCCACCCACCATTGGTGTGGCCACTTTAGATGCACTCGATCAATATGGACGAATTCATCAAAATGCTGAATCTACTGCATTTTCGGCAGACTCCTTGACTTCTCGACCCATTCGTTTAGATACTCTTTTTACACCTGTTTATCGGCCTATTTCCATTGCCGATTCCATCTATTTTAGTTTCTTTTATCAACCCGGTGGTGGTGTTGGTCAGCCATGGCAACTTATTGGTGATAAGCCAGAATTTAATGATTCTTTGATTGTTGAGTTTGGATATAGAACGAATGAACTTGTTTTTGATCATTTTAGATTGGAACCTCAGGAAATAACGACATTTTTTATGGCCGGAGACTCTATTGAAAATCATTGTTATCCCGGAGTTTATATTGTATTGGAAGACGCTATGTATCCGCAAGATACCTTGTGGGTAATTTGCGATACCGTTTATAAACCCGAAGTGATTTGGGAAAAAGTATGGCATTCCAATGGAAAAACATTGCAACAAATGCTAGATAGCACAGGAAAATATTTTAATCAAGTTTTGATTCCTATTTTGGATGAAAAATATTTAAATTCAAGATTTCAATTTCGTTTTAGAAATTATGCCAGTATGGGCAATAATGCTCTTGCTGGATGGCTCGGAAACATTGATCAGTGGAATATTGACTATGTTGTTTTAGACATTAACAGAACGTATCAAGATACATTAATCAAAGATGTGGCATTTGTAAATTCAGCTCCTTCCATTTTGAATAGATATCAATCGATGCCTTGGAATCAGTTTGTTGGTTTTCAGCAAACTGAATTGAAGGATACACTTTATATGACCTTGATAAATTTGGATAACATTACCAAAAACACAAGTTATGTTTATGAAGTGAAAGCATCGTCTGGAGAAGAAGTTTACAGTTATGATGGAGGTAGCTATAATTTAGATTCTTATTTTTTAAATGGTTATCAAGGATATCAGCCGCATGCTCGTCCTCCCGTAAAATTCACTCTTCCAGAAGATAGCGGCGACAGTGCTTTGTTTGTCATTACGCATATTCATAAGGAAGCAGGTTTGGGAGACAAACGTGCGGAAAATGACACCATTCGATTTAATCAAAGATTTTATAATTACTTTTCATACGATGATGGAATTCCCGAAAATGGGTATGGCTTATCCGTTGCTGGTGGCAGATTAGCGTATCGTTTCGCTTTAAATGTTCCCGACACTTTGAGGGCAATTCAGATGTTTTTCAATCGTACTTTTGATAATGCCAATCAGCAAAGCTTTTACCTAAGCGTTTGGGATAATTTAAATGGAAAACCAGGAAATGTGATTTACGAAAAGCCATTTACGCTTCCCATGTTTGAAGATTCAATTTTTATGTTTCACACGTATAAACTAGAAGAACCAATATTAGTAAACGGCACCTTTTATGTGGGTTGGCGACAAAACACCGCTGCAAATTTGAATATTGGCTTTGATCGAAATAATGATGCTTCATCAAATATTTTTTACAATACCGATGGCACATGGAATAATACCCTTTATACGGGAGCCTTAATGATTCGTCCAATGATGGGGAAACATTTCTCGATGGTAAGTGTCAAAGAGGAGGTTTT
>JAQUGA010000122.1 GCA_028684405.1 Bacteroidales bacterium
GAGAAACAGTATACTTTACTTAGGGCTTATGCAAGAATCTAAAAATTTACTAATGTTTGTTATTAACCTGATTAAAGCACAACGCGATTTTGTAATCTTTACTAAGGATCAAAAATAAAACTTTCATATTTATATATAAAAGCTGTGTTGAATAAAATCAACACAGCTTTTATATTTATAATCAACTGATTTCTATCTATATTAAATTAATGCAAAGGATTAATCTACAAACCACCCTTTTTTAAGATATACTTAATTTCAGTTTTAGATTCAATTCAAAGCAAAGCACTTCATTTGTATCAAAATTTAAACATAAAACTTAAACAAATGAAAAACAAACGATTTATTCTTGGATTGATTCTTTCTTTCGGTATTGTATTCGCTTCTTGTAAAAAAGAAACAGAAGAAATTGAAAACAACACAATAGAAGTATCAAGAAATACAATCGTAAATTCAAACATCTCAAGCAACACAACATGGACTTGTGATAAAATTTACGAATTATCTGGACACATTACCGTATTAAATGGAGCTACACTTACAATAGAACCAGGTACTATTATTAAAGGACAAGCGGGAACAGGTACAAATTCATCCGCATTAATCATAGCAAGAGGAGGTAAAATAATGGCTGAAGGTACTGCTGACAAACCCATCATTTTTACATCTGTTGCAGATGAAATTTCTCCAGAAGATATAACAGCAGGAAACTTTGCTAGTCCAAATCTCGATCCTAATATTAGAGGTCTTTGGGGTGGCGTATTAGTATTAGGAAAAGCCCAAATATCTGCTTCAAATGAGGAAACTGGTGAACAATTTACAGAAATTCAAATTGAAGGAATACCAACTTCTAATCCTAACGGACTTTATGGTGGCAATAATAACGACGATAACTCGGGTATTTTGAAATATATCTCTATCCGCCATGGTGGAACCAACATTGGTTCAGGCAACGAAATCAATGGTCTTACCTTAGGAGGAGTAGGTTCAGGTACCATAATTGATAATATTGAAATTGTAGCTAACGATGATGATGGAATTGAATTTTTTGGAGGAACCGTAAATATTACAAATGTAATTACTTGGAATGTAAATGATGATGGATTAGATACAGACCAAGCTTGGGCAGGCTCATGTAATAATTTTGTAATTATTACACCTGCTGGACATTGTTTTGAATTAGATGGTCCAGAAGGTAGTTATAGTAATGACGGTCATCTTTTTGAAAATGGGTACGTTATCGCTTCTGATGCAGATGTTACTTCTGGAGACTTAATCAATGTTGATGACAACACCGTGGTTAAATTAAAAAATATCACATTTGTGAATGTCGTCAATGGTCAAAAGATTAACAAGGTTACGGCTCCGGGTGTTGTTTTTGAAAACATTAAAATAGATGTGCCAGCTGATAGCTTGTCAAACCATATAAATGGCATTGTTCCTTCTGGAGTTTCTGTCGGAAGCAATACACAAGTTGATTTTTCTAAATTTTCATGGACTTGGGCACATTCAACTGGAAAAATATAAATTTATTTAATAATAAATCAAAATTAGAGCTGCTCTATTTGGTAGCTCTAATTTTTACAAATAAAATATTCTTATGCGACTTTTTATATTTATTATAACATTTTTATCTTCAACAATTCTAACAGCACAAAATGGTATTATTAAAGGAACTATTTTTGAAGATGCTACTGGCGAAACATTAGTAGGATCAACCATTCGAATTATTGGCACCTCAAACGGTGCTATTAGTAATATAGACGGGAATTTTTCATTAAATGTTAACCCTGGAGCTTATGATATTATGGTATCATATATTTCTTATCAAGACATTCTAATAGAGAATGTAGAGGTTTCAGCAGGAGAAGTTGCTTTATTAAACAATCTTCGCATGAAAGATGCAGATCTAAAACTTTCAGAAGTTGTGATTACGGCGGAAGCCCTTCGGAATAACGAAATTGCATTAATAAATTTACGAAAAAGTTCTGTTCTAATACTTGATGGAATATCATCGGCAAGAATGTCTCTTACAGGTGATGCTACTGCTGTAGATGCTATAAAAAGAGTTCCTGGTGTAACAATTGAAGGTGGAAAATATGTATATGTAAGAGGACTGGGAGACAGATATTCCAAAACAATGTTAAACAATGTTGACATTCCAGGACTAGATCCTGATAGAAACACTTTGCAAATGGATATTTTCCCAACCAATCTAATAGGTAATATTACCGTTAGTAAAAACTTTACAGCCGAAATGCCCGCCGATTTCACTGGAGGTCTACTTAATATTGAAACTATTGCTTTTCCTGAAAAACCAACAATGCAAGTTTCTTTAGGAACTTCTTATAATCCCGACATGAACCTTGTAGATGATTATATAACATACAATAGTGGCAATTATGATATTCTTGGTTTTGACGATGGAATACGAAGCTTGCCCAAAATTGCCAGAAATGAAAACATTCCTTCTCCTATCAGTGGCAGTTCGCCTGCAGATGTAAATGGCTTCTTAAATAATTTCAACTCTATAATGGCTGCAAAAACCAAAACAAGTTTTTTAAATACATCTGTATCTATGTTAATAGGAAACCAATACAACTTAGATTCAAAAAAAGATAAAAACAATAAAAAATTGAGCTATGTATTATCTTTATCCTATAAAAATGAATACAAGTTTTACAATGATCTATTTTATGGCGATTACCAGAAATCAAATAATCCAGATTGTTACAATTTAATTTATGCTGAAAAAAAATCAGGACAGCTTGGAGAGAATAGTGTTTTAATGGGGCTTTTAAGCGGATTATCATACATCACTAATTCTTCAAAAGTAAATCTAACATTTATGCATCTTCAAAAAGGGGAAAGTTTAACGAGTAAATTATATACCGATAATAACGCTGAAGCCTCTGGACAGTCTGGTTATAAATCAATTAGCGACATTTTATCTTACAATCAAAGTTCTTTAACAAATATATTATTAAGTGGCAGTCATCAATTTCAAAAATCTGGATGGGATATTCATTGGAGAGTCTCTCCCACTTACTCTTATTCGGCAGATCCCGATATAAGGGAAACTCCTTTTTCTACAAACGATAAAGGGGAATATTATTTTAATGGTGGTGAAGGAGGAATGCCAAGTCGGACATGGCGATATTTAAAAGAATTAAGTTTGTCCTCAAAAATAGATTTTATAAAAAAATATAAGTTATTTTCCAATGCAGCAAAATTTAAGTTTGGATTAGCAAATACTGTCAAATATCGCGACTATGAAATTCTAGGATATAATATTCAGTTTTGGGGAAACAACCCCAAATGGAGTGAACCCAATGCAAACTTAATACTAACAGATAATAATCTATTTCCCAACGGAACCGTATACTATGTTAATGCTCAAGGACAAGTTAACCCTAATGAATATCAGTCCAATAATAATGTTTTAGCTTTTTATGCATCTAATGAATTTACCTTATTTAAAAAAATAGATCTGATTTTAGGTTTTCGTGTTGAAAAATATATTCAAAGCCTAACAGGTAGAGACGCAGCTTTTGCAAATGGTGATCCGAACGGAATTAATATGAAAAATAATAAAGTAATAGAGTCCATTAATATTTTTCCGACGACCAATATTATTTATCAAATTTCTAAAGATCAAAAATTACGTTTATCTTATTCTAATACCATCGGACGACCCTCTTTTAAAGAAGTATCATTTGCCCAAATTATAGATCCCGTTTCTAATATTATTTTTAATGGGGGTTTATACAAATATAACGATTGGGATGGAAATATTCAAGAGACTCATATTCATAATTTCGACATGAGATACGAAATTTTTATGGAAAAAGGACAAATTATTTCTGTTAGTGGATTTGCTAAAAAATTCCAAAACCCGATTGAAATAGTTCGAATTACTTCACAGCAGACATCTGTTGAGGTTCAACCTCGAAATGTAGGAGATGGTAAAGTTTTGGGTTTGGAAATCGAATTCATTAAGTCTTTATCCTTTATTTCAGACTTTTTAGCCAATTTTAGTCTTAATGGAAATTTCACTTCTGTTTATTCTGAAATTGATATGACCGAGAGCGAATATAATTTGCGTATGGCAAAAGCCCGTACTGGAGAAAAAATAGAAAATATTCGCCCTATGGCAGGACAAGCACCTTGGGCAATAAATGGTGGAATTATCTATACCAATAGTAAAAAAAAGACAGAAGTTGGTGTTTTTTATAACGTTAAAGGTCCCACACTAACAGTGGTAGGAATGGGAATCTATCCCGATGTATATACAGAACCCTATAACAGTTTAAATATAAGCATGAATAAAAACTTTGGAAAAGAAAATCGTTTTTCAATAAAAATTAAAATCTCAAACATTTTGAACGAAAAGGAAGAGGAAATCTATAAATCTTATAAAGCAGAAAAATCTTATTTCAGCCAAAAATCTGAAGGACAAACATTTAGCTTAGGACTTACGTGTAAATTAAAATAAAACTCTCTCACCGCTATTTAAGATTCATAGCTATTCTATTTTGGGTTTCTATTTTTAAAGAAAGAATCAAATTGATTTTTTTAGTTCTGTATAATAATATTGTAGAGCTGTTTGGGTGTTTATTGCAAAAACCTCATGACAGATTCCTCACTCCACTCCGTTGCGTTCGGAATGACATCAGGATGGTTTTTTGGGGAGTATTTGGAGGGGCTGAGAAGAGGCGGCTCTTGCCGCCTCTTCTCAGCCCCTCCAAATACTCTAATTTCATCTAAATCATTGTCATTCCGAACACAGTGAGGAATCTTTTATATTTAAAAAACATTTGTTTGTTTATCGTAAAATATTGTAAACAAGCACTTTACCCATCGTTAATAAACGGTATAACAGTTTTTATTAATCCACATTTCTCTAAAACACAAGCTTTTTTTTAAAATTTCCAAAATATCATCAATTTTGCCATAATGCTAAAAAAAACCGAAATATATAATTGAATAAGAGATAAATATAGAAACATACACCAGAACAAAACTTGTTTTTTGCCAATTATTCAGTAGTGATTTTTTTCATAATCAACAATTTACCAAACAATAGAATTTTCTTGTTAGCCATAAGAATTTAGCAGCTAAAAAAGATGAATATAAAGCCTTAATTTTATTAAAATTATCAATTCTTTCTATTTATTTCGTATTTTTGTTAGTTCAACATTCTAAAAATAAAATAATGAAAAAAATATTCAATATACTCATTCTGATTTTTTTATTGATTCCAATCTGTTCTCAAGCACAAATTAGAGCCATGATGACCTATACCACATTTATGGATGTGGAACAAAGTCCTTATTTAGAAACCTTTATAAACATCGATCCGCTTTCAGTAAAATATGTCAACATTAGTGAAGGTCAATATCAAGGAATCGTAGAAATAACAATGGTTTTTAAACAAAATGACAAAATTATCACTTTTAGCAAAGTTGATTTAAGCACCCCTCTGGAGCAAGATACCATTCCCAAAAGCATAAATATTATCGACATTCAAAGAATTGCGATTCCAAATGGAGAATTTGAATTTGAAGTCTCTTTTATAGACAAAAACAATCCCTCCTCCAATTCTGTGTATAAAGATGTAATTACCATAAATCATCCTGCTAAAAAACTTTCTATTTCGGGCATGCAGTTTATTGACAAAATGGAAAAGACAATAAAACCTTCTATTTTTACCAAGCATAATTTTGAGATTTTCCCTTATATTTCCGACTTTTTCCCCGAAAAAGTAAATCAAATGATGGTATATGCAGAAATATACAATACCAATTTTGCATATAGCGACACTGGCGAATATGTGTACCGTGTTTTTGTTGAAGATTTTGAAAATGGACGCATCGTTTCCAATCTATTCCGAATGAAAAAGGAAAAAGCCAGCCCTATTAAAATCATCACACAAAGTTTTGATATTTCAAAATTACCATCTGGAAACTATAATTTAGTATTGGAAGTCAGAAACAGAGAAAACAAAGTAGACGCCTTTAACAAAGTGTTTTTTCAAAAAAGCAATCCCTCTTTGCCTCAAATCCCATCAGATATGACCACTGCAGACATTGCCAATACCTTTGTAGAGCGAATAACTTCAAAAGACACTTTGGCCTATTACATCGATTATTTATATCCAATTTCGACACTTATGGAGCGGAAATATGCTCTAAATTTATTGCCCGACAATAAAGGGAAACACAAAAATTTGGAAGACCAAAGCGAAGAAGAGATAAAACTGATGATGCAACGGTATTTTTATCACTTCTGGACAACTCGCAATGAGGCCAATCCAGAAGAGGCTTGGGAGAAATACAAATTAGAGGTGGGCCGCGTAAACCAACAATTTGGCATAAAAAATCGTCCTGGATATCAAAGTGAACGGGGTCGGGTTTATTTAAAATATGGACCGCCCAACAGCATCAATTCACAAACACGCGAACCCAGTGCATATCCATACGAAATTTGGCACTATTATCAAATTCCCGAACAAGGAAATGTTCGCTTTATTTTCTATAATCGCGATTTAGTAACCAATAATTACGAACTACTCCACTCGGATGCCAGAGGCGAATTAAAAGATTATCAATGGCAAACAAAACTACAAAAACGACAAAATCCATCCAACAACCCTGATCTTCAAAAAGTAGATCCATACTGGGGAGGCAAAGTGGATGAATATTGGGAAAGACCTCGTTAGTAGTTATAAACAAACACTTATGCAAAATTTAATTATAATATAAAAATCTACTTTCATAAAAAACTGTACATTTGAGCTAAAATTAAACAATATGGATCCAATAATAGAATTTAAAAATCTTGATATTTACCAAAAAAACATCCTCGTTCTTTCCGCCATTGATTTAACTATTTATCCAGGAGAATTTGTATATTTAACTGGAAAAACAGGAACTGGAAAAACAAGTTTGATGAAAATTATGTATGCCGATTTGCCCGCCAAAGGCGATCTTGCAAATATGGCTGGATTGGATTTGTTGAAACTAAAAACAAAACAGATACCAAAACTAAGACGAAAATTAGGCATTGTTTTTCAAGATTTTCAGTTGTTATACGATCGTACTGTTTTTGACAATCTTATGTTTGTAATGCGTGCTACTGGCTGGAAAGACCGAAACAAAATGCAAGAACGCATCAATTCTGTTTTAGAAACGGTAAGCTTGGGAACCAAAGGTTTTAAAATGCCTCATCAACTTTCGGGTGGCGAACAACAAAGAGTCTGCATAGCAAGAGCTCTCATCAATGATCCTGAAATTATTTTAGCCGA
>JAQUGA010000123.1 GCA_028684405.1 Bacteroidales bacterium
AGTTTAAAATAAATGTGGCAATTATTTATTTATAAAAATAAATAGTAAACCATATTTTGTATTTAATAAAATCCGATATTTGAAGAAAATTTATTCTTATGAGTTCAAAAATAAAAGTACTACTTACTGGCGCTTCTGGAACTGTAGGATATGAAATTTTAAAGCAGTTGCATCAACAAAAAGACCGATTTGAAATAACGGTTTTTGATTTAGATAAATCGAAAACACGGAAAATGTTTTCAAAATTTAAAAAAGAAATTCAAATCAAGTATGGTGATATTTCTAATAATGAAGATGTTGCAAGGGTTTGTTTGGATAAGGATTTTGTGATTCATATTGCCGCAATTATTCCACCTTTAGCCGACGATAATCAAGAACTTGCATACAGGGTTAATGTTATTGGTACCACAAATTTAGTGAGAAATCTTGAAAAATTATCGCCCCATGCTTTTCTGATTTACAGCTCCTCAATTTCGGTTTATGGCGATCGGCTTCTCTATCCAGATATTTATATCAATGACCCCATTCTTCCAAGTCTGGGTGATGAATATGCGAAAACCAAGATTGAAGCCGAAGGAGTTATTGCAACGAGCAAGCTCGAATGGAGTATTTTCAGACTTACCGCCATTATGGGGAATCACAAAGTTTCTAAATTGATGTTTCATATGCCGCTGGCTACTTCGATGGAAATTTGTTCGCCTGCGGATACGGGAAGAGCTTTCGTTAACGCATTATCGCATAAAGAGGAAATTTCTGGTAAAATATATAATTTGGGAGGTGGTGAAAGTTGCAGATGTTTATATTCTGATTTTCTGAACCGATCTTTTAAAATATTTGGCCTTGGAAAAGTTGACTTTCCTGAAAATTCTTTTGCTGATCACAATTTTCACTGTGGTTTTTATCAAGATGGAGATGCCCTTGAAGAAATATTGAAATTTAGACGTGATAACCTAGAATCTTATTACAAAAATGAAGAAAGCAAAGTTTCTGGCCTTCAAAGAGCAGTCACTTCTTTTCTAAAAGGAATTATTAAAAACAGACTTATTAAGCAATCCGAACCATTGGAAGCCATACGAGAATCAAACCAAGAGCTGATTAATCGGTTCTTTAAAAAATAATTGAATATGAAACATACCGTAAAAAAAGTTTTTATTGCAGGTGGAACTGGATTTTTAGGATACTATTCGGCATTGCAATTTTTGGAAAAAGGGGTGAGTGTAAGCACCATCGCTTTGGACGAGAACATCAATGAAAACGAATGGTTTCCTCCAGAAATATCCAAATCATTTGGCGATTTATTTTCGATGAGCGAAGATGAAGTTTTTGAATTGCTTCAGGGCAAAAATTATGATACATTCGTTTATGCACTTGGTCCTGACGAGAGAATCACACCAAAAGCACCGTCTTATGATTTCTTTCATGAGAAGCTGGTCGTACAATGCTTGAAAATATGCAAAGCAGCCAAAAGGGCAGGCATCAGACGTTGCGTGATAATGAACTCTTATTTTACATATTTTGACAGAATTAAAAACGGCAAACTCTCTAAATATCATCCATATATAAAATGCAGAACGGAACAGGCAAAAGCAATAATTGATTTGGGAATTGATCATGAATTTGATGTTATGATTATTGAATTGCCTTATATTTTTGGTGAAATGCCAGGCAGGATGCCCATCTGGAAAGATGTCTTTGTTGAAAGATTTAAAGAATTACCCGCTATTTTCTTTCCTGGAGGTGGAACCACTGCAATTCATGTCACAGGCGTTGCTCAATGCATCGTTGCAGCAGCCTATAATGGAGAAAATGGAAAATATTATCTTCCAGCCAGTGCAAACATCAAGTATCGTGAGATGATCGTTTATATGATGGCCAGTGCTGGTTTTCCTAAGAAGTTTGTAAAAATGCCCGCCTTTTTAGGATATCTTGCAGGTTTATCAATGGTGTCGAAACAAAAAAAACAGGGAATACAAAGCGGACTTCACATGGCGAAAATCATGACCGATATTTTATCTAAGGACTTCTTTGCCGACTGTGAAAAAGTGAAAAATGAACTAAAATACAACGAACTTGGATTTGATGGAGGCGAAAGTGTGTGGAGCGGAATTCAGGAAGCGATGAAAAGATCTTATCCAGAAACTTTTGTCGATATTCAGCCACCTAAAGTGTAGAGAAGGCTTACTTTTCTCTAATCAATTCATTTAGATTAATCACGAAAAATGGGATGTAAAATCTTGGTCCAAAGCACTTTTGTATTGGGAGAGCAATATTGTTTGGGACAAAGTTCAAAACGGGCTTGAGTTGGGCGGGCGACAAGGTGGTCTTTCTCTTTGGCTTGCACTAAAGGAAAAAACAGTTGTCTGTTCAGACCTGAAAGATGTTAAGGAAACGGCACAACAGCTTCATTTACAATATAATATTGCTTCACTTATAACATACCAAGACATAGATGCAACCGATATTCCGTACGAAAATTATTTCGATATTATAGTATTCAAATCAATTATTGGTGGAATTGCATTTATTATTGATGGCACCACTAAATATATTGAATCGGGGAGAGAATATGACATGATGAAAAGTAAATTTTCATTTTTGACCAGAGTTTTAGAAATTACGGTTGATAATGCAAAGCAAATGCTGTGATTATTTTTATTTTATTTTAATAGTATCAAATCAAATGTAAAAAATTAAAATCAAGACTTATGGTTTGATTTTGCAATTATTTATGTTATTTTTCGTTATTGGTATATAAAAACAGCACTCATGAAGCATCAGAAATTTTCGTTATCAAATAGACTCAAAAGTTTTTCATTCGCATTTAATGGATTGAAAATTTTGATAAAAGAAGAACATAATGCACGAATCCACTTATTTGTAGCAATAGTTGTAGTGATGGCTGGATTAATATTCAAAATCTCAGTAAATGAGTGGTTTGTGGTGCTATTTGCTATTGGATTTGTAATGGTTGTAGAGATCATAAACACCGCTATCGAAAGCATTGCCAACATTATTTCGCCCGAAAAAGATAAGCGAATAAAAAAAATAAAAGATTTGTCTGCCGCTGCTGTCCTGATAAGTGCACTTACGGCCTTGGTCATAGGATCAATTATATTTATTCCGAAATTATTGAATTTAATTTGCTGTTTTTAAAAAGCAAATTGAAATTTGAAAGAGCAAACATAAATTTGATATAAACAAAATCATTAATTCAAACGTTTTGTTTATCCTTAAATATAATCTCTTTCTAATAATGAAACAAAATATATTTTTATTGATATTTATTCTTCACTTTTCACTGTTATACGGACAAGAAAAATAGAGCTATCCATTTGAAAAAATTTCGAAAATTGATACTGTTTACAATAAAGATAAAATTAGTGATTTGATAAATAATTCAAGTTTATTTGATGACATTTTTTTTATTGGATATTTTGATTTACGATTGTCCGATAAATTTTCAATTTTTTTTTAACCCCTGCACCCTAAAGGGAAAAATATTGAAAACCTTGATTTAATCAATTGATTTTCAATACTCCCCCTTCAGGAGTTAGGGGCAAGAGTATTGAAAATAACTAATAAATATGAAAACAAGAATTATTTCTGTAATATTGTTCCTTATGTTGTCCATGCTGCTATTCGGGCAAGAACCGCAGGAAAAAAAGTGCTCCGTTGGCGAATATCAAAAAGATTGGGCTTTGGTTGTGAAAGATGGCTTGCGTGGCTTTATTAGAAATGATGGAGTGGAAATTGTGAAACCCCATTATGAAGGTTTCCAAAATGGAGATATAATCAAAGGAATTATTGGTGGAAGAGAAGAAGATATCGAACACTAAAAACAAATTACGAGCAGCTTAAAATAAGCCTTTTTCAAGATTGTGTAAATAATTTTTTTTGTAATTTTTGGTGGTTTGTTTAAATATTTGATATTTATTTAGTATGTTTGTGAAAACCAATTAAAAACAAAGAGATATGAAAAGATTATTATTTATCACAGCAATGCTGATATCGTTTAGCTATTTACCAGCTCAAACTAATATTTTGCAAAAAGAGAAAGATAATATCACCAATGATATTGTGCTTTTACAAAAATCGAATGCTGCTTTGAAAGTTCAATTAAATGATCAAAAGCAGATTTTACTTAAAGAAATTGAAAAAACGGACAGTATTTTTTCATTGCTTCAATCAATCAATAGTGAAATTCAAAAAAGTGCTGTCAGCCAAAATTCGATTGCCTCTTCGATGACCAAATTAGAAGATCAAACATCCAAAATGAGCATGTCTCTTCACAAAAGAAAGTATTATGTGATTTTTGGTTTGGTGAGCTCTTTTGTTTTTGTTTTGGTCTATTTATTATATATGAGATCAAAATTATCGACCCTAAAAATTGAAATGAATCAAAAAGAAACTGATTTAAACAATAAAATATTAAAAACCGAAGAGTATATAAATGCAGGAATTGATGAGATAAAAGTCATGTTTAGCGAACAACAAAATGAGATGAATCAGATTTATGAAAAGCAAAGGACGGAAAGCAATCAAAAGCTTGCTCAATTATCATCCGATACCAATGAGAGCATTACTAAAATAGGGAATGAGTTGAACAAGACGATGGAAAATGAAAGAAAATCTGTAAAAGAAATAATTCATGAACATCGTGATCAATCTGTAAAAGAATTTGACCAAAAAAATGCGGAAATTAATAAATCTATTCAAGCGAAATTGGATATCTTACAAAAAGAGATAGATCGAAAAAACAGCAATCCTGAAATTTGATAGTGAGGAAATATTAAACAATTCTAAACAAATACTTGAGTTTCATGTTAGTATAGGTAATTCTATTTTTGTTTCCAAAATCGAAAGTTTTTTGAAACAGAATGATATAAATTAAAAAACATAAAGTCATGACAAAGGTAAAATCTGTATCAAAAATAACGCATGATGTACTGAGAATTGTAACTGAAAAACCGCTGCATTATACTTTTAGTCCCGGCCAAGCAACCGAAGTTGCGATAAACAAAGAGGGCTGGAAAAACGAAATAAGACCCTTCACTTTTACCAATCTTCCCGATGATAATGTGCTCGAGTTTACTATTAAAACGTATCCGTCGCACAAAGGAGTAACCAACGAAATGCTCAGCTTGAAACCTGGCGATGAACTAATTATTGATGAGCCGTGGGGAACCATTGCGTATAAAGGCGAAGGTGCATTTATTGCTGGCGGAGCTGGAATAACTCCATTTATATCCATTTTCAGACACTTGCATTCCCAAAACAAAATAGGAAATAATAAACTAATTTATGCCAATAAAACAAAGGCTGACATCGTTCTTAAAGATGAATTTGAGAAGATTTTAGGTCGAAATTTTATCAATATTTTGTCGGATGAAAAAACCGTAGAATATGGATATGGATTTATCACGGAAGATTTTCTGAAAAAATCTGGAATTGATTTGAAGAAATATTTTTATATATGTGGTCCGCCACCCATGATGGATGCGGTAGAGAAAATTTTACAAAACCTGAACATTGACCAGAAAATGATTGTAAAGGAAGAGTTTTAAAACTCAATCTGTTTTAGGATGTGCAAATCTTGGAAAAAATGGAAAATATACAAATTAAAAGAATATATGATGAGCCTTCAGAAGACGATGGTTACCGAGTATTGGTAGACCGACTTTGGCCCAGAGGAGTAAGCAAAGCATCTGCACATCTTGATGAATGGAATAAAGAAGTGGCTCCATCAACAGAACTTAGAAAATGGTTTGACCACAAAGAAGAACGCTTTAATGATTTTGCCATACTTTATCAGGAAGAATTGCTGGTGAAAGAGGATGAATTAATTAAATTAAGAGAAATTTCAAAATCAGAAAACGTAACCTTGTTATATGGAGCCAAAGACCCAAAAATAAATCATGCCATAGTTTTGAAAAAAGTTTTATTGAAATAAGTAAAATATAAATACATTTGCAAAGTGGAGACTAAATACTCCTTGATAAAACGGGGCGTCACCGAAAAGTCAAACGAGTAGGAATTCCTACGGTTGTTGATAGAGTTATACAGCAAGCTATTGCACAAATACTATCCCCGTTTTGCGAACCACTTTTGGCTTTTGGCGTTACGCCAAAAGCCAAATTCTTCAAACTTCTATCAGCAACGAATTGGTATGAAAATCAGGATACTTATTTTTCTCGACTTATTATAACTCTGTGTGTATAAATTAAGAAACCGCCGTATACCGAACGGTACATACGGTGGTGTGAGAGGACATTGAGCGAACTAATCGCTCACTTCCTGCTCGATTGATTTGGACAATAACTAATTTTCAATAAATCTCATCCTGCTAAACAGATCTTCTAAATTTACGACCGCAATTCGGGAAGTAATATCCGACGAAGCATAGGGCAAAATGAGGGTTTTGTTAAACACCATTCCTCCGCAAGAGTATATTACGTTTGGAACATATCCTTCTCGTTCTTCTTCGGTTGCCGATAATAAAGGTTCATCCAAACGTGCAATTATTTTTGCGGGATCGTTCAAATCCAACAATATTACTCCAATTGAATATTGCCGCATATTGCCTACGCCATGGGTGAGTACCAACCAGCCTTTTTCGGTTTCAATCGGCGAACCACAATTCCCAATTTGTACAAACTCCCAAGCTTGTTCTGGTTTTTGAAGAAAAGTGGCAGAGTGCCAAAAGTGCAAATTGTCTGAAAACATAATGTAATTATTTTCCCCATCCTGACGCGAAAGCATCGCATATTTTCCATTCACTTTTCGGGGGAAAAGAGCCATTCCTTTGTTTTTAACCCCTTCTCCATTAAGGGTGATAATGTTGAAGGTTTGAAAATCTTTTGTTTCAATTAATTGAGACAAAATACTTCGTCCGTTGTATGCCGTATACGTTGCATAGTAGGTCTCTTCTCCGTCTTCATGGACGAATTTTACAAAACGAGCATCTTCAATGCCCTTACTCTCATTGGATGACACCGGGAAAATTACACGTTCGCAAATAGCAGTGTCGTCATTAAATTTTATTTTATAGTTTGAATCAGCCAGCCAATTAATAACATTAATAGTCCAATGGTCTGTATCGTGACCATCGCTCATGTAAACCTCTTGTATGCTTAGCTTCAATTCAGCATGTGTGAAAAAACCAGAGAGCTTGCTCATTATAGTTTTACTGGTATCGTTCCACGCCTTTAGGTCTTTTAGCTTCATTTCAAACAAATTATTGTCATAAAATGGATCGTGAACCATGGCTGGAGTTTCAACATACTCGGAT
>JAQUGA010000124.1 GCA_028684405.1 Bacteroidales bacterium
TTTGTTGTCCCGGTTGAGATTGTGTCTCAATTGGGAATGCAAAAGTACGGAAAATATTCAAACAACCAAACCTTTTGTAATCTTTTTTTTGATTATTTACTTAATCGGCTGATTGTCTGTGAGAAAAAATTATCGATTAATGAAAACATTTGAATAAAAGTCATCTATTGGACGGTTTTTATACTTAACTCCTTTTAATAATAGACGGTAAATCCCACTTTCTTGTAATCTAAATGCGTAAATATGCTGCTTTACATTATGATTTGTCGTTACACATTTATGTTCCCACGTATTAATGTAGTTGTACCAATCTCCATGCATCCATTTCTGAACGACATACCTGGTTCCTGGGGCTCCACAGCCTGGAATGGTAAATTCTGCATTTTCAGGGATGTTTTGTTTAAGCACAATATTGATTTCGGAGTTTACATCGTAATAATTTCTTTGGCTTTCTAAAAAAGGTTTTTGAAGATATTGCTCAATAGTTAAAATATTGGTGTCTAAAGTAAATTGATGAATTTTAGAAACAGCGTAATAAAAGGGAATTTTTTTGATCCCAGATCCCATGCTTAAGTTGCTCATAAGCACCAATGAGTTTTCGGATATCGTATCTGGGATAGAAAAAACCACTAATTTTCGATAAAAGCGACTGTTTTTTATTTCTAACTCAAATTCGCTAACAAAAGCGGGCAATCGAAGATGATAATAATTTAATACACCTAATTCGGGCTGACTGCCATACAAAATATTCGCTTTCTTTATTCGAGACCACTTATCTGCTTTGTTTTTATATCGCACGCCTACATCCATCATCTCCTGAATAATAGAACCGTTATGCTCTACCTGAAACAACCAATAGACCTGCGCCGAGAGGTTTAAACTCCAAAAAAACAGTAAAATAATTATTAAAACTCTTTTTTGCACAGCAACTACTTAACAATAAACATAATAGGTTTCGCAAAGCCTTCCAAAGACAAATAATAAACTCCTGATTTTAAAGAATGAACTGGAATTTGAATCCGTGATTTTTGATCAGATAATGAAAAATACTGATTTATACAGATTCTTCCAATATTATCATAAACCACCACGTTGACTTTCTCTGTTGTAGAATAAAACTCCAGATTCAAAATATCCTCCACTGGATTGGGATACCATTTAAAATCAGGATTATGGGTTGCTATTTGAGTATTAAAAACAGAAATTTGATGTAGTACAGAGTCTTGTCCACATCTATTGGTCAGTTTCAATAGAACATCATAGGTTCCAGGCGAAGAATAATTATGCACTGGGTTTTCTATATCGGACTGTAATCCGTCTCCGAAAAACCAAATTAGTTCTGAATAATTGTCAGATTCATTATAGAAGGTGACTTCCAGCCCATTGGTTTGATATGCAAATTGTGAACTTGGCTTATCCTTTATATATATTGTATACTCTGGAGAATTTACCATTCCACATTGATTTGAAACGGAAACGGAAAATTCTGCTTGAGTTCCCGATTGTGCAGTACCAGAAACCGTATCATTATTGTTGCTACCCAGCAAATTAGGGGACAATGACCACACAAACTCATCCGCATTTAGAGCTTCCGCACTCATTTCGAATGGCTCACCCAAACAAACAGAATCAGGATAATCAACAGAAATGAATTCAACTAAAGATTCAACATTAAGCAATTGATCTGTATATATTTGACCACAAACATTATGAGCTGTCACCAAAACTGTTCCCGAACTCGTATTATCATCAACGGCGATAATAACTGAATTAGAATCAGAACTTCCACTAAATCCTTGCGGTAAAACCCATTCATAATATTCTGCATATTCAACCTCATCAACAGAAAGAAGAATTTCGTTTTGATTTTGACAAATTAAATCAGGATATTGAATATTTCCAATGCTAAGAGGTGCTGTTCCAACAATAAAATCAAACACCGTTGGCTGACTAATTCCACACTGATTTTGTGCCTGAACAGAAATTTGACCATTGCTCACCGATGAAGAAAAGGATAGTTCTATGGTGTTTTCCATACTTAAACCACTCACTCCCAATGGCAATGTCCATAAATACTCTTCAGAATTATCATCAAGTTCTACAAAATACTCTACATCTATAATATCAGCACAAACTACACTTGGTCCAGAAATTGGCAGTGGTTGGTTTGGAGCATCTTGCACTTGAACCACTAAATAAGCAAAATCACTTTGACCACAACCATTTTGCGAAGCAACAAAAAGGGTATCTGTTTCCGCAGAATTTTGAATATCAAAACGAATTAAATTTTCATTTTGAAGAGTTGTGGGGATAAATCCATCGGGGTATATCCAAACATAGTCACTCACTCCATCTATGGAGTCCGTGAAAAACTCTTGATTTTGAGCACCTATACAAACTATAGATGATCCATTAATGACAATCGGAGCTTCTGGAGTGATATTAACTACCACATTTTTAGAGATATAATTTCCATCGCCGCACAAATTACTTCCACGTACTTTTATTTCGCCAGAAACTGCATTCGACAGAATTGTTAACATAATAGAAGAAGAATCACTTTGACCCGAAAAACCCTGAGGCAAAACCCACTCATAGGTATCAGATCCAGCAGAATGTCCTGACTGATAAACAACTTGAGTTTGACCAACACAAACAGTATCTAAACCAGACAGAAATGCAATATCAGAAGGCACCTCATCGTTAATAATTGCCTGAACCATAACTCGTTCGCTTATACAAGGTCGGGCTTGTACTTGCCAGTCATAAAAGAAATAATAGTAATCCAGTCCAGTAGTACCAGCTGTACTGTTATATATTTCAACCAAGCCTTGCTGTGTATACGGATAAGAACATCCTACATTGTTTCGGTACAAACCGTTGGTTCCATTTACAGTAATGCGGTAAGCATTGCCCTGCGGAATATCAACGTCAAGCAATACAATACTTTGACCAGCAGGAATATATCTTACCAATTGCTGAATTGTATCGTTGTTGTTATCTATTATAATAATGGTTCTATTTTGAGCGGATTGCGAATTCATTTTCACCGATAATAGTCTAAAATCTTGGATAGCATTAAAGTACAATCCATGGGTATTGGTTCCTGTAAAATAACCACCACCATTATTGGATCGGCTATCTCCAACCAGAAGGGTATCAGGGTTTTTATAATTCTCTACATAAAAATTTGTCGTTTCAGTAAGCACCTCTGTGGTATATTCATTTCCAACGTGCAACAAAGAACCAGCCAATGGAGCGTCAAACCAACGAACCAAATAATCTGCCTGAGCAGTTAAGGTAAGAACTCCAGAACCACAACGAAATTCATTTTCAACTATAGGAGCTTCAGGATTTTCAATATTTATATAATTTACCTTAACAATAGAGTCGACTTGTCCGCAAGAGTTGGTCATTTTAAGTTTTACAGAATAAACACCACCGCTGGCATAAATATGAGTGGGATCTTTCAAGTTTGAAGTGTTTCCGTCCCCAAAATCCCACTCCCATAAATTGTCTGTAATTGTAGAATCAGAAGTATTTACAAATGAAATGTTGGTGAAACAAGTATTGGAGTCAAGTGCTATAAAATCAGCCTTTGCACCACTTTCGAGAGCAACATCTAAACGAAAACATTGAGACTCTTCAACTGTAATTTCATGTGTTTGAGACTGGTAACAAGGAGCCGAAAAAGCAACACTATACGTACCTGCTTTTATGGGACGATGATAATTACCAGTGGGCAAAAAAGAATAAACATGCGAACTGTCTGCATCGTGATTGTTAACATACACTTTCGCTCTGATAGGAAGGCCCGTTTCTGCATCGGTAACAATTCCTCTGAAACCGTACAACGTTTGTTCCAAAAGGCGCAACATTGATTTATAATTATAATCCCAATAGTTGGCAATTACTTCTGTTCCGGGAGCTTTATTTGTGGAAACCTCGGCTGTTAATTCTCTACATAAATGCCACCAGTTCATATAATCTTGCCTTCCGCCAGTAATTACGTACCAATCACCACCGTTTGTAACCCCATTCCCTTCAGCAATAAAATATCCAGAAGGAGAATTAGCTTGAACAGTATCGGCATATTCTCTGGAAATACCAACCCACCATAATTTATCAGCATGCGGTTTTTGAGACGATGTCCAAGCATCCCAAGGATAATTAATCACTTCAGTACCACCATGATAGTTGGCACCCATGACAAATTGATGAGAGGCAGCAAAATCCATAAAAGCATACGTTTCAGGTTGTATTGGCGCATATGTTCCTGTAGGATTTCCAGTTCGTGGATCAGGATAATTCCGGTTTAAGTCTTTTCCATTATAATTTGTTCTTGTTGAAACTGGATTATTCCCCAAAGTGTGATTACCCGATTTATACGTTCCATCCGGATTGGCATTCGGACAAATCCACAAATCAATGTTATCAACAATGTTAGTTATTCGGGCATCGGTACCATAATTTGACAAAAGATAATGAATCAAACGTATCATCATATAATATCCAGCTATTTCATCGCCGTGCATGGTACTTGAATAGAAAAACTGAGGTTTATCTTGCGTTGCATTGGATGTTATTCTGGCTGCTAAAATTTTCCTTCCTCCTGGTGTTGTTTCTAGTATGGTGTCAATCCGGCATAAATTAGGATAAGTTGTTTGAAAATAAGACATCACATCAAGATAAGTCTGATAAGTTGGATATTTATCCCAAGCCAGCATTTGCGAAACACTCGTTGCCATATTAAATGCTTTGGGTTGACTCAAATCGACCATCAAAACTGGGATTCTCAATGACACAAATTCATTTGCTCTTTCGGGAAAAAGATAACCAGAAACAACATACAAGCCTTCGGGAGAAACATCAATCCGGTCGATGGAAACCATTTGGTCAATCGCATATACATCTTCTTTTTCATCCACTTTAAAACGAATATCAACGCCCGTATTAATGGACTCAATCGTATTTATTAGCTGTGTTGAACTTACAGGGATGTAATTTTGGCTGTATGCTAAACGAAAGCAAAACAACATAAGAACGGGCAACAAGAATAATTTTTTCATAAAATGTTATAATTAAATCATCTGGACTAATTTTTCAACATAGTCAAAGTGAGATTTACTAACCGGCATTAATGGCAACCGGAGGATGTTTTCCATCCTTTCTTGTATAGAGATTATAGCTTTTACTCCTGCTGGATTTCCTTCGCGGAAGCAGGCTTGTACAACATCAATTAATTTTAGATGAATATTTTTAGCTTCTGCAAATTCACCATTTAAAGCATGTTTAACCATCATTGAAAACTCTTTGGGATATGCATTTGCAGTCACCGAAATAACACCATCTGCACCTACTGAAATCAGAGGTACGGTAATAGAGTCATCGCCCGAAATAACCAAAAACCCATCGGGTCTATGCTTAATAATTCTCATCACTTGATTCATGATACCCGAAGCCTCTTTGATTCCGATAATGTTTTGAAAATCGTTAGCCAATGCCAAGGTCGTTTCAGGAGCTATATTTGCAGAAGTGCGAGCGGGCACATTATAAACAATAATAGGCTTTGTTGCGATTTTTGATAAATAAGCATAATGCTCATAAATCCCTTCTTGCGAGGGTTTATTGTAAAATGGAGAAACCGACAAAAATGCATCAAAATCAACATTTGGCATTTCGTTCATTGTTTCGGCCACTTCAAGCGTATTGTTTCCACCCACTCCTACCATCAGCGGCAAGCGTTTTTTGTTGGTGTTAATAATGAGTTCTAAAACTCTGTTTTTTTCCTTCTTATTCAATGTTGGAGTTTCGGAAGTAGTACCCATGGCCACTAGATAATTGACTCCGTTGTCAATTACATATTCAACATGTTTTATCAATCCAACTTCGTCAATGGATCCATCTTTTTTAAAAGGCGTAACCAAAGCCACACCGGTTCCTCTAAATTTGCTCATCTCTGGCATCATCCCTTTAATTGTTTTGTATATGATTCAATAAAATAAATAAAATCTTCAATATCTTGTTCCTCATTCAGAGCGATCATAAAATCATAAAAATCTTCATTTCCGTCGCTTTTTTTACCCACTTTCATCGAAGATTTAGAAAGAGAAGCAATATATTTTGTTGTAAAATTATCATCAATCGTCAAATCAATCAAAATTTGAAAAGGCTCTTTCACAAAATCCTTTAAGGATGGACGAATGGGTTTTCCGTACCAATTTACATCCTTTTTAGAATAATATTCATGCTTTAGTTTTGGAATGCAATAATGAGGCACATTGTCGGAGTGATGATATCCAACAACTCTAACCTCTTTGCCAGCAGCAACTAGTTTTTTCAACCAATTATCAATTCTGAAATAACTAGCTTCATCCTCTACTACAAAAACAACACCCACAGTTTTGGCAGACTCAATACTTTGAAATTCTACATAACGATTGTTGTTTTTCAAATTTCTTTTTAGTTCTCTCTTCTGAAAAAAAAGTTTAAATCTTCTAATCACTGTATCAATTTTTGAATTTTCTTTTTGAACTAACAAACTTACATAAATTATTAATACAGACTTTATTCGAAAAAGATTTTTTAACGTATTTAATAAGCTCTCTTTCATGAAAAACAATTAGCTTTGTATAAACAATTCCTCACTAAAATTTTAATCTTTGAAAATCAAACTACTAGGTACCGGCACTTCACAAGGCGTTCCAATTATTGGATGTCGCTGTCCGGTTTGTATTTCTAAAGATTCAAAAGACAAACGTCTCCGTTCTTCAGCTTATATTATTGTTGAAAACAAACATATTATTATAGATGCGGGTCCCGATTTTCGTCAACAAATGCTTCGCGAAAACATTCTTCAAATTGACGCCATTCTTCTCACACATTCGCACAAAGACCACATTGGCGGACTGGATGACATTCGGGCTTACAACTACCTACAGGGAAAACCCATGGATATTTATGGCTCTGAAGAAACCATCGATGCAGTAAAAAAAGATTTACATTACGCTTTTGGCGAAAAAAAATATCCAGGTGTACCCAAAATGAATCTACATACTATTGATAATACGCCGTTTTTTGTTGAAAACATTAAAATTACGCCCATCGAGCTTAGCCATTTCAAAATGAAAGTATTCGGATTTCGGATCAAAAATTTTGCTTACATCACAGATGCTAGTTACATTTCTGAAGCTGAAAAAGAAAAAATAAAAAACCTCAACACGCTCATATTAAATGCCTTACGAATAGAAAAACATT
>JAQUGA010000008.1 GCA_028684405.1 Bacteroidales bacterium
TTTACTCGAATTTTTGCTTCGGCACGACAAAAAATCGCCAAAGCCTTTGTAGAAGGTTTGCCAATATCTATAGAAGGTGGAAAAGTCTATTTTGACAGCGATTGGCACCATTGCAGTCATTGCAAATGCGATTTTAGCAATCCCAATAAAACAGAAGAGGTAGAAAAATGTCCTTTATGCAGCAGCTCTGATGTTCATAATTATTCTGATGATAGAGAAGACCTTGGTGGTTGTAGTTCACTTTGTATTTGCTCGGCTTGCAGTTATGAGCAAAAACACCAAAAAGGAAAGCCTTGCAGTGCAGAAAAATGCCCAGAATGCGGAAATAAAATGTATAGAAAAAGAAATAAATGTTAAAAAAAACAATACTATTATGAAAGTAGCCATTACGTCAACAGGCAATAATTTGCAAGCAACCGTCGACCCAAGATTTGGGCGTTGTGCTTATTTTGTCATTTATGATACCGAAACGAAAGCCATCGAATTTATTCCCAATCCAAACCTCGAAGCAACAGAAGGTGCGGGTCCGGCATCCGTTCAACTAGTGGCTTCTCGAGATATCACCAAAGTGGTATCCGGAGAATTCGGAATGAAAATTAAACCCATTTTCGACAGTCTTAAAATTCAAATGATTGTTGTGAAAGAAGAAAAAACAATAGAAGAAATTATACAAATGATTAATCAAAAATAAAAACAAGGAGGTAGATATGCCAAATTTTGATCAAACTGGACCCATGGGCGAAGGTATCATGACCGGTAGAAAAATGGGAAAATGTTCCCAAAATGAATCCAAAAACCCCAATGTTATGGGAAGAGGTCGTCAAGGAAATGGACGTGGCTTAGGCCAAGGTTTAGGTCGCGGCTTAGGTCGTGGTAGAAACTGCGGAGCTGGAAACCAAAACCGTCAAAGAGGTGGACAATAGGATTCCATTTGCAGATAATCAACACATGATTTAGTTGGTTTGATGCACTAAAGTCTCTGATTAAGTTATAAAATAACAAATGAAGATCAGAGACTTTATTTTAATTTATGGAATCTTGAGAAAATTCAATTCTCTTATTTATTTCTTAAATCATTAATCGCTAGTTGTTTATCGAATATAATTTATCAAAACAGTCAGAACTAAAATAATCATAAATAATAAAAAAACAATCTATGAATAAAAAAATTGCAATTCCAATGGAAAATGGCCTTTTGTGTTCACACTTTGGTCACTGCGAAGTATTTGCTATTGTTGAAGTTATCGACAATAAAATTACAAATATTACAGAAGAAACTCCTCCAGAGCATGTGCCTGGTTTATACCCACGTTGGGTCGCACAATTTGGCGTTACCGACGTAATAGCAGGCGGCATGGGCCAAAAAGCAATTACGTTATTTAATGAAGAAAAAATAAATGCATTTGTTGGTGCTCCTTTAAAACCAGCTCGCGAGTTGGTTCAAGATTTCTTGGATAACAAGCTCGTATTGAATGCAAATTATTGCAATCACGACGAACATGATCATGGAAACTGCCAATAGTAAAACAAAATTAGACGAACGTTGCAAAAAATGTTTCAAGAAATCGTACCAGCGACTTTCTGATAAATTTCAACTTGATGAAAATCAAAGAATGATTTTTAATGCTTTTTTTAAAGAAGCAATGATTCGGATGCACTCTCATTCGAGTCCCGAAATTCAAAGAGATTTAAATCAGCGATTTTGTGAAATTACGGGCATTGAAGACCCTTTTGAATCAGAAAAAAGATTATTTAATGACCTCGCTATGAAACTTACGGAGGAATGGAAACCAAAAGTGTTGGTTTCCAAAAATTCGTTTGACATGGCTTTACGATTGGCAATAGCCGGCAACATTATAGATTATGGTGCAAATCATGAATTTGATGTTCATCAAACCATTGAAAAAGTGATGTCGAAATCTTTTACCATAAATCACTCCCAACAGCTCAAAGAAGCGATTTTGAAAGCAGAAAATGTGCTTTATTTAGGCGATAACGCCGGTGAAATTGCTTTCGATAAATTGTTTATCGAAGTGATGCAAGCCAAAAATGTCACATTTGCCGTAAAAAGCGGTCCTATCTTAAATGATGTTCTGATGAAAGATGCCGAAGAGGTAAAAATGAACGAAGTGGCAAGGGTAATTTCCAATGGATACGATGCTCCTTCAACGGTGCTGAGCAAATCTTCCAAGGAATTTAATAAAGTCTTCGAGAATGCAGATTTAATTATTTCTAAAGGTCAGGGAAACTTAGAAGGATTATTGATATTAAATGACCCTAGAATTTATTTCCTACTTATGGTGAAATGCGACATGATTGCCGAATTAATTCATGTTGAAAAAGGTGATTTTGTTGTGGTAAATAGAACCATTAATACTTGATTTTTTTATTTTTAAACTAAATTTATATGAAAATTGCAATAGCCAGTGGCAAAGGTGGAACGGGAAAAACACTGATTTCGACAAACTTATTTTATAGCTTAAGTCAAGATTATAAATCATTATGTTTGCTCGATTGTGATGCAGAAGAACCCAATGATATTGGTTTTTTTGATACAGAGTTTATTAACGAAGACGTGGTGACGCAAAAAGTGCCTGTTATTGATGAAAGTTTGTGTACCTATTGTGGCAAATGCCATGAGTATTGTGCCTACAACGCCATTTTTATCATTCCTCCATCCAAGGTCATTAAAGTTATTGAAAACTTGTGTCATGGCTGTGGGGCGTGTACCGTAGCCTGCGAATTTGGAGCAATTACAGAAAAAGATGTGGTTTTGGGAAATGTCAATAAGTATGTCGCAAAAGATGTGGGCGATTTGATTGAAACGCGCGTGAAAGTCGGCGTTTACTCTCCCGTAAAAGTTATAAAAGCGGGTATTAAAGCAACTGAAAAATACGATATCGTTATTCTTGATGCGCCTCCAGGTACATCTTGTCCGTTTATTCACACGGTAGCAGCCGCAGATTTTGTTGTGTTGATTACAGAACCAACTCCCTTTGGTCTTAGCGATTTAAAACAGTCGGTTGAAACTCTTAAAACCATGGGTAAAAAGTATGGGCTTATTATCAACCGTGCTGGATTGGGCAATCGAGATATTTATAAATATCTTGAAGAGGAAAAAATTCCGCTTTTGATGGAAATTCCTTTTGAAAAAGAGATTGCCTTAATTTATTCTACCGGACAATTGCTGGCAGAGCATCGTCCTGAATTTAAAATTGAATTGAAAAAAATGTTTGAAAAAATTATCTCAGATTATGGAAATAGCAGTAATTAGCGGTAAAGGTGGTACCGGAAAAAGCTTTATAAGTGCGGCTCTGGCTACCTTAAAAGAGAAAGTGCTTTTAGCCGATTGTGATGTGGATGCCGCTAATTTATACCTGATTTTTGAACCTACTCATGAAGATGAAGCCATATATATAGCTGGTGAATCAGCGGTTATAGATCACAAAAAATGTTCAAGATGCGGACTTTGTATTTCCTATTGTCGATTCGATGCACTTTCGTTTGATAAAGAACATAAGGTTGATGTAAACGAAACCAATTGTGATGGTTGTAGATTGTGTGCAAAAATTTGTCCTGAAAAAGCGATTGTCATGATACAAAACGACAAAAGCAGGATGTATTCTGGAACTTTTCGCAACGGAAAAATGGTCTATGGACGTTTGGCTCCAGGTGAGGAAAATTCCGGAAAATTAGTCAATATGGTTCGTGATAAAGCGAAAAAAGTAGCCAAAGAAAACAATTTAGACACCATTATTATCGATGGTCCTCCAGGAATTGGCTGTGCCGTAATTTCGAGTATTACAGGTGTAGACCATGCTGTAATTGTCACAGAACCAACTATTTCTGGAATGCATGATTTGAAAAGAACTTTTGAAGTAACGGATAAGTTTAACCTCAAAACTTGGGTAATTATCAATAAATACGACTTGAACGAAAAAATCTCGAAAGAGGTAGAACAATATTGTAGAGGTAAAAACATTCAAGTTCTTGCAAATATAGCATTCGACCCAGGTGTTGTGCAGGCGATGGTAAATAAAAAAAGCATTACCGAATATGCTCCAAATTCCGTAATTTCGCAGCAAATAGAAAATGCTTTCCAAAAAATCAATACGCATGGAAAATAAAGGATATATTCATTTGTATACCGGCAACGGAAAAGGAAAAACAACAGCCTCGCTTGGACTGGCTCTCAGAGCTGTTGGTGCAGGCAAAAAAGTGTACATTGCTCAGTTTGCCAAAGGGATGCTTTACGCAGAATTAAATGCCATCGAACGTATCCCAGAAATTGAAATTCATCAATTTGGTTTGGATTGTTTTATCGTAAATGAACCTAAAATTGAAGATGTAGAAATTGCCCGTAAGGGCTTAGAGCAAGTTGCTAAAACACTTGAAAAAAACATTCATCAATTGATTATCCTTGATGAAGTTTGTATTGCACTGCATTACAAGTTATTCACAATCAATGAATTAAAAGAAGTTCTCGCAAAAAAAAGTCCCAAAACCGAATTGGTGCTTACCGGGCGTTATGCTCCTCAAGAACTCATTGATATGGCTGATTTAGTTACCGAAATGAAAGAAATTAAACACTATTATAGTAAGGGCGTTAATGCCCGTAAAGGAATTGAATTCTAACAAATTAAAATAATACAAATGGCAATTTTCAACAAAATAGAACTTCCCACCGTTAAAAACATAATTATTGTGGCATCTGGAAAAGGTGGCGTGGGAAAATCAACCGTTTCTTCCAACTTATCTGTAGCTTTGGCGCGTCAGGGATATAAAGTGGCTTTGGTTGATGCCGATATTTATGGACCTTCCATTCCCAAAATGTTTGGAATAGAAGATGCACATCCCGATTTCATTAAAATTAATGACAAGGACATGATTTTGCCCATCGAAACACAGGGGATAAAAATTATGTCTATTGGCTTTTTTGTTGATAAAAAACAAGGGTTAATTTGGCGTGGTCCCATGGCTTCAGGTGCCGTAACTCAGTTGTTTGAAGATACGCATTGGGGCGATGTCGATTATATGATTCTCGATTTTCCTCCTGGAACAGGCGATATTCAACTTACCATTGCTCAAAAAATGAAATTGACGGGTGTAGTTGTTGTTACAACTCCACAAGAAGTGGCTACAATTGATGCCAGAAAGGCGATTTCGATGTTTAATACCGACAAAATTACAATACCGATTTTAGGCATTGTAGAAAATATGTCGTGGTTTACTCCTGCACCTCATCCAGATGAAAAATATTTCATTTTTGGAAAAGGCGGTGGCGAACTTTTAGCAAAAGAGACAAATACTCAACTTTTGGGACAAATTCCGCTCATTGCCGAATTGGGCGAAGCTGCCGATAAAGGTCAAACTGCTTTTGCAACGACAAATCAAACGTTGATTGATGCTTTTGAAGGCATTGTGAAAAAGATTTTGGCTTAATTATACTTTTATAAAAAGTCTTTTTGTCGTTTATTTAAAACAGTATAATTATAATATATGAGGATTCAAATCCTCATATATTATAATATTTAGGGATTCTATTCCTCAAATATAGTGATTTGACTAAAATTGGTGATTATTCAATGCCGTAATCTGTATTGATGTTCAATAAAACTTGCGATTATTCCTATAAAATATTTTTTAGCATATGATTGACCAATGCTTCTATGGTTTCAAACTCACCAATAATTTGAGAGTCTTTTTGATATACAAATAAATCATTATTCATGCTAATAGAAATATTTTGAGCTGAATTTGAGCTGAAAACTTCATATCGTTTTAAGGCATTTAAAATCCATATTTTTAAAATTTCCGGTACATCAATTTTCACTTGTACTTTTTCTTCACTTTCGTCGTGGAAAATTCCTTCATGAATATTAAAAACCAATCCTTGCGAAGCAAAAAGTCCGTTGATGGAACCATTCAGAATTAAATCTTCTGGCATGCCTACTTTTAGCTTTTTTTTGCCGTTGAACATCAATATCTTATCTGAATATTTCAGAGCTAAATCTATTTCATGCATCGAAAGGACGATGGTTTTGTTTTCGTTTCGGACTAAATTCCGCAAAAGTTTCATCAAGGTAATTCGTCCTGCTGCATCCAAATAATTGGCTGGTTCATCCATGAAAATAATGGGTGTTTCCTGAGCTAATGCTTTGGCAATAAGCGTTTTTTGATATTCGCCATCACTTAAGGTAGCAACATTGCGTTGTTTTAAGTGTGAGATGCCACACAGATTCATCGAATTGGAAATAACGCGCAAATCGTTGTTGTCTAAAGTGCCATAAAAGCCAGTATAAGGCGCTCTTCCCAAACTAACCATTTCAAAAACACTCATGTATTCAACCTGTGTTTTTTCGGTAAAAACCACACTGATAAGTCGGGAAAGTTCGGGATAGGAATATGAATTTATATTTTTATTTTGCAACAAAACTTCCCCCTTCATCGGTTTATGAAAAGCTGTAAGGGCTTTCATAAGAGTGGTTTTGCCTTTTCCATTCGATCCTAAAATAGAATAGAGCATGCCTTCCGATAAATCAAAAGAGACATCTTCGAGCAAAATTGTATTTGCTGTTTTGGAATTAAATCCCAGATGTATGTTTTTTACCTTTATCATGATGCGTCGGTATTGGAACGACGTAACACAATCCAAATAACAACTGGGGCGCCAAATAGAGCCGTTACCGCATTAACGGGCAGTGAGCCATTGAATCCTGGCAGTTTGGCAATGAGGATGGTAAACAGCGACAAAATGGCTCCCATGATGATGACTGCCGGAATGAGTACGGCATGATTGGATGTTTTGAAAACCAATCGTGCCATATGCGGAATGGCCAAGCCGATAAAAGCCACCGGACCGCAATAGGCTGTTACCAAAGCGGTCAAAAAACCAACGGTCAATAATATTTGAATTCGAATGGAACGGATGTTAACGCCTAGATTCCGAGCTTGATTTTCGCCCAGCAAAAGCATATTCATGGGCTTTACTAGCAAAAAAGAGTAAATTAATCCAGCCGTAACTCCCGGAATAAATATTTTTAATTGAGGGAAACTGACATTTGAAAAGGAACCCAAACCCCAAATGGCAAATCCATGAACCTCTTCGCTGCTGGCAAAAACTTGTAATATTCCGATTAATGAGCCCGCAATGGCACTTATCATAATTCCTAAAACCAAAAGCATGATGTAATTTCGGACAAATCCTGAAAACAGAATAATCAGAAATAAAACTCCAGCAGCGCCTATTAATGCAGCGGTAATTACTGAAATGTTTTGCAAATAAAATCCAGAAGTGGTTCCATAAAAGCTTACTGCACCGGGAATTAAATACAAGATGGCAACACCCAAACTGGCTCCTGCGCTAATTCCTAATATGGATGGATCGGCCAGCGGATTGCGAAAATAGGTTTGCATAATTAACCCTCCTACCGAAAGAGCAGCTCCCGCAAATAAAGCGGTGAAAGATTGTGGCAAACGAGATTTGAGAATAATCATCTCATAAATGGGATTTGTATTTTCGGAATTAAATAAAATTTGAAATGTTTCACGCCATGGAATGACGACCGAACCCAATGCCAGATTTGTAAAAAACAAAGCAATTGCCAATAATGACAGAGCAAAAAACCATATTTGATATTTTCTTTTTGTCATTTTATTTTTTCAAAGGTTTAATATATTTTGCTTTATGGTGGGGCAAAAGATTTGGATGAAAAATATAAATTAAATCTTTCAGTATTAAATGAGGTTCCAAAACTCCATCTTCATAATAGGGTGTCAGTTTGCTGTTGGATAGAATTATATTTTTGTTGCGAAAAGCGTCAAAATAGGAGTATTTGATATTTTCCGAAGCAAGTCGAGGATAATCGTACCCAGCATCAATATATTCTTGTATTAACCAAAAATCGGCACTTAGAGCTTTCGACATGATGATTTCTAAATCGTAAGGTTCCGAACCCCCAAAAGGCAAATCATGCCAAATATATTTTGCGCCTGCATCTCCAAAAAGTCGACTGATGTAACTTTTTCCACCACTTACATACCATACATCTTGAAATAATTTTCCGCTAAATATGGTGGGACGATTTGGAACATCAACAACCAAGCTTTTGGTTTTAAGATATTGTTCTTCAATGTTTTTAAATATATTTTTTGCTTTGGCTTCCTGATTAAAAAATGCGGAGTAAAAAACCAGCCATTCGGCACGAGCCAAAGGATCTTCTTCCATGTGACAAGCATTAATTACAATCGGAATTCCTGCCTCTTCGATTTTTTGATATCTATTTTCGCGAAATGGTGAGACAAAACAAACAGAAGAATTAGAAGCCATTAATTTTTCAATATTGAAGTTTTCCGAAGGTCCTACATCCATGGTTTTTCCTTCCAATACTTGATTGTGTAGTTTCGAATTATGAAAGTAATCAATACTGGAACAGGCTTTTATAAGAGGAATCAAATTTAGTTGATTTGCAAAAGCGACATCGGGTGCAAACAAGCACGCCATGCTGGTGCATGGAACATTAATTACGGTGAAATCGGAACTGAAATGAAAATCATTTTCAGAAGCTTTGAGAATATATTTTGCCAATATTTTTCCTTCGTCCCAAGGATCATTTATAAATATTTTTTTGTAATCAGAAAAGTATTCAATCCTAAATCCTTTGGCATATTTGGGTTTCCAAACCGAGTCTGCAATTTCATTTTCTGATTTTGAAGAATTGCTTTGAACGCAAGAATTAAAAAGGATAAAAACGAATCCAATGCTAAAAGAAATCAGCAGTAAACGCCTCAGAATGAGAAACTTGTCTTTTTGTAAAATAGAATATCTGTTCATATCATTTTTTTATGACTTTTGTTCCCGAAAGTCGTTATTGCTTGCAAAAGTTCAGGCAGGTCTTCTGACTTACTCCTCCTTTTTGGCACCTTCCCATTGTTTTTGGTAAACAACAGTGGCTTTTGCCAAGAGGAACTAGAGTTTACAGCTGCGGGTACAGTTTCGGATTTACACCGAATTCCCTATTATGCCGATGGCACCGGTTCTTTTGTAGGACAAAACTAAACAAAATATTATTATCAAAGCTTCTTTGTGGAAATAATAGCAAAAGGACTTCTAAAAAATCTAGTTTTTAGAAGTCCCGAAGCATTAAAACAAATCAAAAGTCTCTAAAAAAATTCTATCTATTCTCGCGAATACTAATTAGATTTTTTTTTTGCCATTTTTTCCTTAATTGTATCCACGATGTAATAGACCATCGGAACTAAAAATACCGTCAAAATTAAGGATGAAAGTAAGCCGCCGATAATCACCCAAGCCAAGCCGTTTTTCCATTCGCTTGCTGTTCCTTTGCCCAATGCAATTGGAAGCATCCCGATGGCCATTGCTAGTGTGGTCATTAAAATGGGACGCATCCGCTCTTTGCCCGCCAAAATTAAAGCTTCTTTGAAATGTTTTCCTTCGGCTTTTAATTGATTGGTAAAATCGACAATCAGAATAGCGTTTTTGGTCACCAAACCCATAAGCATGATAAGTCCAAGCTGAGCAAAAAGAGTCATGTGATTTAATGAAATATTCAATGCCAAAAATGCTCCAATAGCGGCGACTGGTATGCCAAATAAAGCGACAAACGGATAAATGTAGCTGTTGTATAAGGCTACCATGATTAAATAAATCAAAATAAATGAAATTAACAACACCGAGCCCAAAGCCCCAAAACTCTCATTTTGAGTTTTAATATCGGCTCCCCAAGTCAGTTTAACACCTTCGGGAAGGGGTTTTGAATCTAAATATTCAATGACCTCTCCTGCCAATGTTCCCGAAGGACGACCAAATGATTCGGCTGTTAGTGTTACAGATGTTTGTCGGTCGAGACGCTCTAAAAGCGAAGGTGAATTATCTTGCGTTACTTCGGCAAATTGCGACACTTTTATGGGAATATTCATTGGGTTAACAATGGTAAATTGTGTAACATCTTCGAAGTTTTTGCGGTCGAATTCGTCGAGCCAAATCCGAATCGGATATTCCGTTCCGTCTTCTGTTAACGAAGCGTCATCATTGCCTGTAAATGCAGTTCGTAAATTCATTCCAACCAAAGCAGTGGCAAGTCCCAATCGCTGCATTTTTTCTTTGTCTGGAATAACTTTGTATTCGGGATTTCCTTCTACCACAGAGAGTTGAACATTATCTGCCCCAGGAATTGTTTCAATAACCGATTTCAATTCTTGTGATGTTTTCATTACTAAATCTATATCTCCACCGCTTAAAGAAATTTTGATTGGCGCCCCTTTGGGCAGCAATCCTATAACGGCGACTGAGAAATTCACTCCCGAAAATTCATGTCTTAATTCAGAAAGAAGCAATTTCATAAATTCTTCTGTTTTCAAATCTCTCTCTTTTTCAGGTTTTAACTGAATGGTAAATTCAGATTTATTTGCAGATCCAACACCCAAACTTCCAATTCCTGTACTTGGTCCGCCTACATTGCTAAAAAGTGTGGAAACTTCGGGCTGTTGCAAAATATAGTTTTCAATTTGTTGAGAAATAATATTGTTTTGCTGAACTGTAATCGTTTTATCGTACTCTAAATTTAGTCGGAATTTCCCTTGATCGCCTGTCGACATCATCTCTTTTCCGATGATCTCTTGCTTCATAACGCCCATGGTTATTGCAAAAAGAAGTAAAACAAAGCCTGTAAAAATAATTTTATGACTTAAAACCCACTCAAGTTGCCTTCCATACCAACTTATAAAAGAATCCAATTGACGTTCAAACCAGAGCAAAAACCGATTTAATAAATTTGTTGGTTTTAAATTGTCTTTTTCTCCGACTCTTGAAGCCAGCCACGGTGTTAGTGTAAACCCAACCAACAAACTGGTAAGCGTTGAGGTGATTACAACAACAGAGAACTGTTTAAGCATATCGGCAACAAAAACCTGTAGAAACAAAATGGGTAAAAATACCACCACATCCACTAAGGTAATAGAAAGTGCGGCAAAACCGATTTCCATCCGACCATCCATGGCAGCCGTTCGTTTTTCTTTTCCTCTGTCTAAATGTCGTTGAATATTTTCAAGCACCACAATCGAGTCATCCACCAGAATTCCTATAATCAGCGACATGGCGAGTAGAGTCATTAAATTTAGCGTATAACCCAAAAGCCACATCACGGCAAAAGCGGTAATAAGGGATGTTGGGATGGAAACTAAAACAATTAATGAATTTCGGTAACTTCTTAAAAACAATAACATTACAATGGAAACTAAAATTACCGCTAGAAATAGATCGAAAACAACAGAATTTACCGCTGCAATGGTTTTGTCGGTAGAGTCGTCTGCTACAATAAATTTCACGTCGGCATCTTTGTTTTTTTCTTCGATTTCTAGTAGTTTTTCACGAACCAATTTAGAAACTTCTACCGCATTGGCATCTCCTTGTTTTTTTAGCATCAGACCAATTCCGTTCACACCATTGTAACGGCTTACCGATGCTACTTCCTTCACTCCATCAATTACGTTTGCAACGTCTTTAACATACACTGGATTGTTGGGAAATGGCATCGCAACTTGCACATTCATAATATCTTCAAGAGTGGTGAATTTTCCGATAATTCGCACCGAATTGTTCTCTTTTTCTGTTTGTACTTTTCCGGCAGGAAGATCTAATCCTGAACGATTTATGGCTTCCACAACTTGACTGAGCGAAACTTTATAATAGACCAATTTATCTTGATTTACCTTTACTTGAATTTCGCGTTCTTCGCCACCTAGCAAAGTAATTTCGGCAACTCCTTTTAACTGTTGTATTTGAGGCAGAAAATCGTCTTTCATTTTCTGATAAAAATCGGTCTCCGACAAGTTACTGGTCGAACTGATGGAAATTATGGGTAAATCGTTGGGCGAAACTTTACTCATTACCGGACTTAAAATATTGTCTGGCAAATCCTTTCGAATGTTGTCAATGTAGCGTTGTGCATCTTGCATCGCTTTGTCTACATCGGTTCCATATTTTAGATTGGCAATAATTACGGAAGCGTTGGGCATCGACTTCGTTTCCAAATAATCAACTCCTTCAAGATTCGATAATGCATCTTCAATTTTTCGAGAAACGGAAGTTTCTACTTCTTGAGGTTCAGCTCCAGGATATATTGTTTTAATAACGACTACTGGCTGATTAAAGTCGGGTAGTAGCTCGTAACTTAAATTTTTGTAGCCGATAATCCCTAAAAGTGCAAATATGCTAAAAAGTACAATTATGAGCGATGGGCGTTTTATGGCAATTTCTGTGATATTCATTTTTCAATTATTATTTAATTGTTACGTTTGCATTATCAAATAAATTGATAAAACCATTATTTACGATTACATCGCCCTCCTTTAATCCATTGGAAATGACCAGCTTGTTGCCAAATCTTTTAGAGATAGTTACGTCGCTTAGCACGGCTTTTCCTTGTTCTACTTTATAAATCTGAGGTTTTAAATTTGTTCCAACAATTGATGAGGAAGAAATGATGATATGTTTTTCCGAACTTTTATTTGTGCTTAGAACGCTGCCTGACATGCCCGCTTTTATTTTTAAATCGGGTGTGTTTTTTGCTAAAAACTGTACGGGAAAACTATTTCCCATATTGGCTTTGCTGCCCATCATTGTGATTTCTCCCATCAATTCAATTTCGGGAAATGCATCTGTGGTTAGCCTTGCTGTTTGTTTTAAGCTAAATTGACTCATTTCTTGTTCGGGCATATTCACTATAAATTTTAATTTGGAGATATCCGTAATTTGCAACAATGGCATTCCTGGTCCTGCAAACCCGCCAACTTCAGTCATTTTTGCTGTGACAATACCACTAAATGGCGCTCGAATTGTTGTTTTTTTAATTTGTTCAAGAAGAGTTGCTCTTTGAATTTTTGCTGACCTCAAGCCCAATTCTGTTTTTTCCAACTGAACTCCTTGAATGGCATCCGCATTTGCAAGCACCGTGTATCTTTTTACATCGCTTTCCAATCCTTCAATTTGCACCTCAACAGTCTGTAGTTGTAGTTTTAGTAGGGAATTATCCAACTGAATCAGAGCTTGACCTTCCTTTACGCTGCTCCCGACATCCACCAACAAATTGATGATTTTTCCTTGAATATCGGCACTTATTTTGGTCTCTTTATACGGTTCAAAAGAGCCCGTGTAAGAGTATTCAGCATCTATTTCTTCTAATTTTATGGTGTCCACTTGAACACTAATTGGGGCATCTTTATCGTAATGATAAACTCTTTCTTGGGTTGTTTTTTTATTGTTTGCTAAACGTACAATGGTGAATACAATTAAAGCCAATGCCACAACTATATAAATTATTTTTTTTGTCATTTTGTGATTATTTTATTTCTTTAATGTCATATTTCCGGTTAATCTCTTCAATTCCAAATCCGCCTTTAAAAACTCTACGATGGCAGATAAATAACTCTGTTGGGCTTCGCGTAAAGCATTGTCGGCGAGCAAAACATCGCTTAAATTAGCAGTTCCCTCTTTTTGTTGCAAAAGCGTTTGTTCGTAAACTGTTCTGGCTAAATTTATTTGAGATTGCGTATTGGATATTGTTTTTTGGACAATTGCTCTGCGATTTTTGGCATTTTCGATGAGCAGATTGTTTTGATCTGTAACCAAACTTATTTGCAGTTCATTATTTTGAATTTCCAGCCTTTTTTGATTTATTTTCCGATAGGTCACCGTTCCATTAAAAAGAGGATAAGAGAGCTGAACTCCTACAAAACTGACCGGAAAAAACTTTAAAAAATCATTGGGTTCTTTGTCATATCCAAATCCGCTTTGTCCATAACTTCCAAACAATGAAATCGATGGCAATCTGGACGTTTTTAAAGTCGTTAACTCACTTTTTAAAAAACGATTTTGTAAATTTATAAGTTGTAAATCAACATTTTGCAAATTTGAATATTCGCTGCTATTTTTTAATTCAATATTTTTTTCAATATTCAATTCTTGTGCTATTTCTACACCCATTAAAAACTTCAATGTATTTGTCACACTCTCAATATTGTTGGCAATAAGTTCGCGTTGCGTTAAAAGTTGCTCTTTTTGCAACTCTATTTTGCTAACGTCCGTTCTTTTTACCATTAATTGTTGATGCAAAAGCTCAAGGTTTTCATGAAGTTTTGTAACATTTGCAATATTGCTATCGATAAATGCCAATTGATGTTGCATTATCTGGACATTATAATATAGGTTTGATATTTCGAAAAAAACCTGTTCTTCTGTTCGCTTATATTGCACTTCACTTATTTCTGTCGCAATTTTTGTTGCTTTAATTCCTCCATAAATTTGTGGATTATATAAAGGCACAGCCACTTGAATGGAAGCACTCATATTGTGAGGCACACCAAATTGAGCTTCTCTAAATTGACCTTCTTGTGCCATTGGATTAAAGGTAGACATTGGCATTAGTTGGTACGGCAAATCAACAAAATATTTGTAATCCCCAAGCAAGTTCACTTTGGGGATTAGATTTGATCTTGCCTCTTTTTGTTTTTGCTCTGTTATAGCCATCGAATTCCTGCTTATTTGCAAGTTTTTATTGTGTATTTGAGCGGTGTCTATACATTGCTGCAACGACCAAGTTTGTGCTTCTACTTGAAAAAACAGCATCATTACTGCAAAAAACGAGAATAATTTTTTCAATGAGTGAGCGTTCACTAACTTATGTTTTAAAATTTTTTTAAATTTCATTTTTTCCAGTTATAGTAATCTCGCTTGAGTAGTTGGTCTTGGCGCTTTTACAACAAGAATACGGGCTACTTTTTCCGAATTATTATACAAACAGTGTACAATATCTTTTGGGCTTTCTACCAAACAATCGGCTTCTACTTGAACTTTTTCTTTGCCAACCAGTACTTCTGGCGTTCCTTCCAAAATATAAAAAAACACATCTACCGCAGTTATATGTGGTTTTAATGCTTCTCCTGGATGCAAAGTGATGTGCATGGCTTGTGCTGTGTCTTTGTCGTACATTTTTCGAACATCCATTTTATGTATGGTTTCTGTAATTTCTGTCTCTTTTACTACATTGATTTTCATATGATTTAGGTTTTAGTTTTTAAGCATTGTTACTATTGATTTGATAAAGGCTGAACCTTTTTCTGTTATATTAAATTTATAATCCGACATGTGCCATTGTTTAACAAACATTCGCAAAGAACCCATAATCATCACCGACAAATGAGAAGCGTCAATATCGTTTCTTATCTCTCCATTTTTTTGACCGGTTTCTATAATCGTTTGTACACTTGTAATATTTTGACCCATTATCTCTTTTACTTTTTCAGTTAGTTCTATTTCGTTCCGAAAAATCTCTTCCGAAAAAATTACAGACACCAAAGATGGGGAATCCGAAAACTTTTTAAAATGGTTTTGAAACAAATTTTCAATTTTAATAAGAGCATTATCATTAGATTTTATTTGATTTGTAAAAAGATGCTCTGTGTTTTGTTTAAAAAAATCGAGAATGGCTAATAATATCTGGATTTTATTTTCAAAATGTCGATATATTGCGGACTCCGCAAATCCGATTTTCTTTGCCAGATTTTTCATGGTTAACGATTGAATTCCTCCTTCTGCAATCAAATCAAGCGAAACATCAATAATCTCTTGTTGTCGTTCTGTTATTTCTGTATTCATTCTAATAATTATTTTGTGAGTGAATATTCACCCACAAAAGTAGTTTATTTTGAATATAAAAACCAAATATGTTTTCATTTTTATATTTAAAAAATGTTAAGTGTTTCTATTATTAGATATTTTAAGAAGATATTTTGACAAGTTTTTTTGGATGTTTTAGATTAAAACTTCACTTTCTCGGTAAATTTTACAATGAAAACTGCAAGTAAACAGTCTAAAAGTCTCTAATATTTGCTATTTTAGAAGGATTAATCAATTATTTCAATTTTTTTCTGATTGCTGATATACATTGATGGAATCCCATTATATTCGGTGATTTTTCCAGTAAAACACGCTTTTTTGTTCATCAAGAATAATTCAGGTTCATAGTTGAAGTTTACCACATCTTTAGACCAAATAGTCACCGAAAAAATAGCTTTTGGAAAGCTTTTATCCAAATTGATAAAAACGTTTCCTTTTCCTGATTTGTGAGTACTGGCAACGGTTCCGCAGATTTTTACCTCTTTTGGATAATCGTAAAACTGAGCCGCTTCAACGGTATTGTATGCATTTTTTGGCAATTGATTTGTGAGTAGCGGTGCAACATCGTTTTTTTGCGATTCGGGTGCCCATTTTGAATAATCTGAATTTGATTCTATCCATTTTTGATCTTCTGAACTTAAAGAAGTGAAAAAATCAATTCCTGTAATTTTTTCGATGGAATCGATGGGAACGATGTATGATTCAATAGGATAGGTTATGTTTCTTTGTGGAACCAAAAAAGCAATTCCATTTTTTTTGTCTAAATCAACAGCAATTTTATAATGATAATGAGGAATTGGAATTCTGTTTGGACTTTTTTCAATCACAGGCAGATTATCTTCCAGAACTGGAGCTGTTATTATGTATAAATAACTATTTGGATTATCATAAACATAACTTCTAAGAAAATCTTCAATTTCAGCCCATTTCTCTCGATTAAATTCTGGAGTTTGAGGTGTAATGTTTGAATAATAATAGGATTCAGACAAGGCTTTTGATGACCAACGAAAATCGGCAGATGGGGCTAAATGGCCGCGGTCGTATCCAAATCCTTCATATTTATATTTCCCATCATCCAGTAAGGTTTTTACAAAATAATCGGATTCATTTGCCGTGTTTGGAATTAATGGGTCGTTTCTGAAATCATTGGTCCTGCTGACTCTTCCTTCAATAATATCAGAGGAAAGTATGTGAACCACCCATTTTGCTAATTTGTGCTCGTGCGAAAACACCAAACATGCTGCTGAGTGACAAATTAAAGAATCGTCCACTTCCAATTTTGGCAAAGCGTATTTGTGAATTCTGAAAATTACATCTTCCAGTTTTGCATTTTCAATTAAAGCATCCAAACTGTCTTTTATATTAAGTACAATTTGTCGTTGATTTAATAATTCTTCAATTCGTGGATTTGTTTGTGAATATCCAATATTGCAGATGCTCCATAATAACATAAATGAAAGTATGAATATTGTAGATGAGTTTTTGTTTAACGTCCTGTTTGAAAGCATTATACAGATTATTAATTAGTAATTACCAAGGCAAAATGATTTATATATGATCATTTTGTTTCTCAAAGATATGGATTTTTGACGAGAATGCTTTTAATCTCTCGCTATAGCCTATATACAACATGCTTTCTCTGCGACTTTGCGGCTTTGCGACATTCCTTTTCAATTATTTATTCAGAACAATTCTTTCTGTAGTTGCAATTCGAGAACCTCTTAAAACAACAATATAAATCCCATTTGACAAATCTGAAATATCATAGTTTAACGTAAAAACTCCTGCTTCTTTTTGCTGAGGTTCCATTATTCTGTTCAGAAATTTTCCTTTTGAATCCCAAAGTTCAATGCTGACTTTATTATCTGCATATGAAGTCGTTATTTTAAGAGTAAACAAACCACTTGTCGGATTTGGAAATAATTCTAGTTTCCATGGATATGGAATGGGTATGCAAGAAGGATTGTTATTAGAAGAAATATTTTTTGAATTTACCAAACTGACCAACGAATCATTTATTACTAATAATTCATCAGGAATGGTGGTGCGAATTTTAGCGGCAAGCGGTGCGCCTCCGTAGCCTTCTCCTTTCACAATTGCGGCATCAAACAAGGACATATTTACTTTTAAGGAGTACCACATTTCGCCAGTAAGCATTAAATTTCCACATTCATCGTTGTATAATTTTGTATTGGATGGCTGAGACATCATCGCATTGCTCATTTTAAACCAGCGATATTTTCCGTCTTTGTCAAACGATGCAACAACAACTCTTTTATATGTATTTGGAATGGTGTCGTTGCCAATTTTCAATGGAATATCGTATGTACTTCTATTGCTATCAAACGATGCATAAATAAATCCATTGTTATCAATGCTTATAGAATTTACAGTTGTTGCATTAAAAGTTTGAACCCAGAGTAATTTCCCTTTGGGATTTAGAGAAGCTAAAAAAGCAATTTTTTTCTCCGTCGTATCTACTTTATTTCCAATAAATTTCTTTTGTCTATTTATTTTTCCTCCCACAACGACCATGTCTTTATTTGCATAAACAGAGCTAATTAAAGTTCCGGCTCCTGTATATTTTATCCATTTTAATTTTCCATCATTTCCAATCGAAGAAATGTATGATTCGTAAGGTTTGTCAGTAGCGTTTTTTTCTTCGTAGTTGCGAATCATAAAATCGGAACCGCCATCGGGACGAGCGCCCATTCTGAAATTTCCACAAGAATAAATATTTCCATCTGATGATACTGCTGAAATGCTAGGTTCTTGATGATATGTACAACAACTTTCGTCTAAATACATCACTTTATGGGTCCATTCATTCTCAAATTTTTTATTCAATTTTACGGTAAAATTATGAGCAACATCTCTCATTTTCCCAGATTTGTCCATTGTTTTTAGGCTGGCTGCATAGCTAATTACAAAACCGCCGTCGGGAGTGCTATTAAAACTATTCCAATCATTATTTTCTAATTTTTCTACTCCATAAATATCTGAAACAGACCCCGATGATTCTATAATTGCGAAAAACACCAAATTATATGGATTAACGGTTTGCTTCGATTCATCATTATTTTTGTCAGATTTAACCAGATTGTAGTTTCTAATATTAGCAGCGGTGCGAAATGCAACCACTATTTTGCCGTCCTTAATAGCCGTTACTCCCAATAGTGTGTTTGAATAACTTAAATCTTGCCCGTCAATTTTCCATGAAATTTCACCTGAAGCATCATAGCAAACTATAAAACATTGAGTTTGCATTCCTTTTAGCGGAAATTCATTTCCCGAACCTGAAAAAAATACGGGATATCCTGTGCCAGGAGGCATGTATGATAGTTGTTCGTATTGTCCGGCTGCCACCAATTCTCCATCGGTAGTTAAACATCCAGTTTGATATCCGACAAACAAATTACTGCCCGAAGCTGCCCATTCAAAATGTTGAGATGATAATTTTGAAATGAAGCACATTAAAAACAAGAAAATGAAAAATGTTTTATTGAAAATTTTCATTGATTTTTTTTAGAAGAAACAAAATAACGATAAATATTCGAATCATCATTGTTTTTACATCTTTTCTGCTCAATTTACGTTGAAACTAAAACATTTTTAATAATATCTATGCTGTTTTAAAAGAAATTGTATATTTGTTTAATGTCAATTAATTTACAAAACCATATAAAATTACTATAATTATGAAAATCACATTGCCAACACCGCAAATAGTGAGAAACTATCTTGAAAAATGGGAGTCTCTTGAAAACTATGTATCACAAGAAAACAGTTTAAAAAAGTTGTTTACCAAAACTTACCCTTTAAATACAGAAATGGATGATGTTTTAATAAAAGTTTGCTCACTAAATGACTTTTATAGTACTAATATCTTTTCTCCTTTTTCTGTTGCAAAACATATTGTAAATTTAAATATTGATAAAAGATTAGCCATAAGCGATACTTCTCTAGTAAATGAACTTGCAAAAGTAAATGTAAATGATAAGAAAGTATTTAATTTTTATTCATTTGCCACAAAATATTGCAGCCATCATAAACCTTTGGACTATCCCATTTATGATAGCTATGTGGATAAACTATTAATGGAATTGAAAAAACAGGATAAGTTTTCAAAATTTCAAAAATCGGACTTAAAAGATTATTGTAAATATAAAGATATTTTAATAGAATTTAGAGCGTTTTATCAATTAGAAGAATTTGATTTGAGAGAGATTGATAAATATCTATGGCAACTAGGGAAAGAGAGATATGCTGAAAAACAAAATGAAAAAACAATAAAAGACAGGTTTACTTATACCTCTGATTTAGGATTGAAAATTATAAATAAGCTTTAAGATTTTTAAATTTGACACCAAAGTAAAAACAGATGAACATTGACAAAAAACTAATAAGTGCCCTTGGTGCAATACAAGAAGAAACAAATATAGAATACATTAACGATATTATCGAATTGATAAAGTCTGATCAGTTATATCGAGAAAAAATTAATGACATTTTAAAAACACACAATATAGTAAGTTATAAGGATGCAAAAGAAGAATTTCTTGACTTAATAATACACTATATCAATTGCGTTTTACTGGACGATATAATTGATGAAATAGAATACTATAATGTAACACAATTGAAAAGATTATTTAAAATTAAGGATGACGATTTTTATAAATTACGATATGACGAAATTGAAGAAATTATAATGAAACAAATATTTAGAATTTATGAAGACAATCAAATCGAAAAGCTCGAAGCAATTCATAAATCTAAATTACAAGGATTATTTGATTTGTCTTATGACCAGATAAACAAAATTGTAACAGATGAAGTTGAGCGTGCTTTAATGCAAGGAGGAGATATTACAAAACTTGATGCGTATTATAAGATGCCAAATACTCCAAATTTTTCTGATGATTCTCCTGATAAAGTGATTTCAAAAGAAGTTAAAGATCTTGTTTGGAAAAGAGATGGAGGTAAATGTGGTAAATGTGGAAGTAGTATAGGGTTGGAATTTAATCATATTACTCCTTTTTTTAAAGGAGGATCAAATACTTTTAGAAACATACAATTATTATGTGAAAAATGTAATAGGTTGAAATCAACGAAATTTTGATTGAACATATATAAGATACAGAAAGATCGCTATTGACAAACATAGAAGAAACAGAGATGCTAAAAAACCTAGTAAAGAAAGAATAATAACCACTTTGTTAACTCTCATGTTGAAAAAGATTGGAAAACAACAAATCAACTAAAAATAATAATTATGAATAATTATTATGTGTACGTTTACATAGATCCGAGAAATTTTGAAGAATTTTATTACGGAAAAGGGAAAGGAAGTCGCAAAGAAGCTCATTTAAAATCAGAAGATGATAGTGAAAAGACCAGAATTATTAAAGAAATCCAAAAGGAAGGATTGCAACCAATAATTAAAGTAATAGCGAGAAATTTATCGGAAAGTGAAGCGTTACTTGTTGAGAAAACATTAATCTGGAAATTAGGAAAGAGCCTTACAAATGTATCACCTGGGCATTTTGCAGATAATTTTCGACCACATAATAAATACCATTTAAACTTATCTGGATTTGATTTTGAGAAGGGGCTTTTTTATGTAAATGTTGGTGAGGGCGAACATAGGTGTTGGGAAGATTGCACAAAATATGGTTTTTTATCAGCTGGTCAAGATAAAAAATGGAGTGACCCAATAAGAACTTTGAATCAAGGTGATATAGTTGTAGCTTATTTGAAAAACAATGGATACGTTGGTATTGGGCGAGTTATAGAAAAAGCAGTTCCTGTAAATAGCTTCAATATTGATAATAAATCTTTAAGAGAATTTGATCTTAAAATCCCTAATATTTTTGAAAACTCAGACAATGAAAAATCTGAATTTCTTGTAAAAATTGAATGGATTTGTGCAGTTGAAAAATCAGAAGCAAAATGGAAAAAAAACTCAAAACTATTTACGACTCAATTAATTAAAGCTTCGCTTGATAATCAATTCCAAACAATTGATTTTATTCAAAAAGAATTTGGAATCAATATTCATGATAAACTTATAAACGAATAATTGGCTACAAATCACACTTCTTAAATATGTTTATGTGTTTATCCTTAAAAAGGTACAAGGTGTTTTAAATACGTTATGTATTCTTACAAACCTTACATATATATATCCCATTAATAATATTATGACAAAAAGAAGGTTTGTGGGCAAGAAATCAATATTTTTGCAAAAAGATTAAGATGAAATCGAAAAAGAAGATACATATAGAGACTTATGGATGTCAAATGAATTTTAGCGACAGCGAAATTGTGATGTCAGTTTTGGCGGATACATACGAACATACTTCCGATATAAAATCGGCAGATTTGATTTTGATTAATACCTGTTCTATTCGGGATAATGCAGAAGCACGGATTTGGAATCGACTGAAGGAAATACGCTCTTTGAAAAAACGCAATAAATCTCTAAAAATAGGCATCATTGGCTGTATGGCCGAACGCCTGAAAGAACAATGGCTCGAAAAAGAAGCCATTATTGATTTGGTAGTGGGTCCGGATGCGTATCGCGATTTGCCCAAACTTTTGCAAACCGTTGCCGGTGGGCAGAATGCAATTAATACCATCCTTTCCGAAGAAGAGACATATGCCGATATTTCGCCCATTCGATATAATACAAACGGAATTTCTGCTTTTGTTTCCATTATGCGAGGTTGCCAGAATTTCTGTTCATATTGCGTTGTGCCATATACTAGAGGCAAAGAGCGAAGCCGTGACCCAAAATCAATTTTAAATGAAGCTCAACAGCTCTTTGATGAGGGTTATCGCGAAATTACTTTGTTGGGACAAAATGTAAATTCTTTTTTTTGGAATGAAAACGACGACGAAGTTCATTTTTGGGATTTGATGGCCATGGTTGCCAAAATTAATCCATTGCTCAGAATTCGTTTTGCCACTTCGCATCCAAAAGATTTATCAAACGAATTGATTCAAACTATTGCAAGTTTTCCCAATATTTGCAAAAGCATTCACCTTCCAGTTCAGTCGGGAAGCAACAATATGCTTAAAAAAATGAACAGAAAATACACCCGTGAATGGTATCTAGGCCGAATTGCTGAAATTAAAAAGCAAATTCCCGATTGTTCTTTGTCTACCGATATCATTGCTGGTTTTTGCGATGAAACCGAACAGGATCATCAAGATACTTTAAGCATAATGAGAGAAGTAGGCTACGAAGCGGCGTATATGTTTAAATATTCCACTCGTCCCGGAACGCTAGCTCATAAAAAATTTGACGATAATGTGTCGGAAGAATTGAAAATAAAGCGTTTGCAAGAGATTATCAATTTGCAACAGGAACTCTCTTTAATATCCAACAAAAAAGATATTGGAAAAATAATGGAAGTGCTGATTGAAGGTTTTTCTAAACGTTCTAAGGAACATCAATTTGGAAGAAATTCTCAAAACAAAGTTGTTGTTTTTCCTAAAACGGACTTAGAAAAAGGGAATTATGTAAATGTACAAATTACAGAATGTTCCGCTGCCACATTAAAAGGATTTGTGGTAGATTGAAATTTGGATTTGCAAAAAGAACGATGAAGTTGAAGTTTGATGCAAATACTATTTTATATAGATGGCGTCAGGATTTGGTCTTCGAGTCTTTAATACTAAAGTTTTTTTGTCATACTTAATGACCGATCCAAATAATTTTAGAATATCTCCTCCCAAAATGCCCTGAATAGGTGGAATGTCAACCAGGGAATAGGCTTGATTTACAGAGCTTAAATCTAAACCAATTACGGTGTAATCACAAATGGTAAAATCTCCAATTTGAAATTTGTCAACATTGGCAATCATGCTTTCGCCGATGCTTCCACCAAGTCCAGACGACTGTATTTCGTTTTCTTGAGGAATTTCTACAATGTTTTTCTGCTTCAAAAAGTCTAAATCAAAACAACTTCTGGAAGCTCCCGTATCGAGTACCATTCGAATTGGATGATCATTAATTTTGGCATTCAGCAATAAGTGATAACTGTGTCTTTCTAGCTCAATTAACTCAAGTTTTATTTCTGTTTTCATTTTTAAAACGTTATGGTTTGCCGCTATTGTATGTTCTCAATTGGTTGTATAGTTGAACGATAGGAGGAAATTGTGGATCAATTTTCATTCCATCTTCCAAAACTTGCAATGCATTGTTAACATCGTTTTTGCGAACATAGACCATCGCTAATCCGTAGTAGCCGTATATGAATTTGTAATTTACTTGGATAATTCTACCAAATGCTTTTGCCGCATCTTCTAGCAAAGCAGGATTTTGAGAAACATCAAACATTTGCATACTGATCCATCCTTTGTAATTTAATCCACTTTCGTAACTCGGATTGACACTTAGTAATTTATCAATATAAAGCATTGCTGTATCGAGCTTTTGCATACTCATGTATATTTCGGTAAGCGATAATAAAGCTGTTTCGTTAACAGGATCATATTCAATTGCTTTTTCAAAGCGATGAATGGCTTCTTCGATGAAAGCCATTTTTTCAGGACTATTTTCTTTAATGTTATCCGCATTGTATTTTGCTAAATTTCCAAAATAGTCATCTCTGTTTTCACGTTTCAGGATTGCACAAATGGGTTTCCCGTCAACATCAATGGTGTGAACTGTGTTTTTGGGGGGCCAAATCCCATTTTGCAATTGCTCTGGCCTAATCCCAGTATTTACAAATATTGCATAATCCCAATCGCTGTTTCCACGCTCATAATAACGGGTAAATGTTATATCGAATCGAGCAGTATCGTTGCGAAAGAAATAAGAAATAGGAGGAATTAACCAAGCACCTACTTTGATTTTGTCGCCAGTAGAATTGGGATCTTTAGTGGCGTTTTCCTGGATCCATTCGCTTGCTTCACGTAAGCTGTGAAAATAGTAATCGAGTTCGTAGACGCCGTAAGCTCCTTTCATACCACCTGTAAATTCGTTAAAATAAACGTACTCATAAGGATGATTTCGGACAATATGAGTAAGCGGAGTTATTAGCATTAAAAAGGGAAGAGAAGTAAGAGCTATTTTTCCGTACTTATTCTTTACAAGGTCAATTAGAGCATCAAACCCAAGTCCCGCCGTAATCACCAATGGTGGATAGATAAACATGGCATGACGCCAGCCTCCATATACATTTGCTTTTGAGTACATAATCCAAAAAACAGGGAAAATAAAAGCAAAATAGAGCATAAATGTATTGAATCTATTTTTCTTTTTCAATCCACCTGCAAAAAGATAAGCAATGGAGCCGATAATTACAGCGATTGGAATCGTCATTAGGATAAATTGAGGAGTATATGTTGCAGGAAGTGAATCCGACCAATATAAAATTCCCTCAAAGTTTTGGCGAAGAGAAACCACATAATGCGACATCACTTTAAATGCTTCAATTGTGTTTTTTATTGGAGCACTCATAATATATGGCCACAGTGGTATTGTAACGATGAAAGCTCCGAATACAACTAAAATGTAACGAAAAATCAATCGATTTATAATTGGCTTATTACTTTTAGAAAAATAATCTTTATACTGGTTTTTAAACATATAAAAAGCAGCCAAAAAGAGTCCAAAATAAGCATATAATAAAACGCCGCCAACACGAGTGCTAACCGCCAATCCCATAGCTACTGCTAATTTGATAGATGTTTTTAATGATGGTTTTGGATATTCTAATATAAATTTATGGATAAAATACAAGCTTATCATAAACATTGCTGCAAAGGGAATATCCTTGGGATTGTTGAACGAATGACCCAGAAATCGAGGTGACAAAAAAAGCAAAACCATTGTTATTACCCCAGCTCTCCAGTTTTTGCAATTTTTTGCGAATAATCCTGCAAAGAGAATGGCTAGGAATCCCATCAATGCATTTAGAATATGTCGCATCGTTGCATAATTGTCAATTTTGAAAACTTTCACAACAGCTACGGTAAGGGTGTCAAACCACATTCCGTAGGGATTCATTTCAGGAACTGATTTGTAAGTTGTGTCTTGTCCAAAAGAAGTGTAAAAACTGTAAATCCTTTCCCCTTGTGGGTATTGCCAAGTATCTTCATCCCCTGAATTTCCACTATCTAAACTCAGTATAGGAAGTAATAATCCCATAATAACAGCAATCGTTATAAAAGATATTTTCCAGATTGAAGGTTTTTCTTTCTTTATTTCTGGAATAAATTTTGGCACTTTGTTTTTTGTTTTCATATTCAAATAATTATGATAGTTAAAAATTACAAACTACAGTCCAATCTGATTTTATGCTTTTGTATTCAACTTGAGATTCGGGAAGATTCAAATGTTTCAGGAGAAATGATATTTGAGGAAAAAAATGAATGTGCAAATCAAATGTGTAACGATAATATCTTTGTCGAGGCACAGTAATGATAAGCTTGTGTTTGGTAATTCTTTTTAATTCGCTGATTGCTTTTGGCAAATCAAGAACATGTTCCAAGGTGTGACTGCATAGTACAACATCAAAATGATTATCGGGAAAAGGAAGAGATTCAATATTTCCTGCAATAACAGAAATTTCTTCGTAGTTTGATTTAGGCACCAAATCCACTCCTGTTAAATTGGTATATCCTTTATCACTAATTTGCTTTAAAACATACCCATATCCACATCCAATATCTGCAATGCTACACTCTTTGTTATTTCCTAAACTATTGATTATAAACTTAATGGATTCTTTGCTAAGATCTGTGGGTCGATCGGCTATGTAATCATATTCTTGATAATATTTTGCGAACTCCTCTTCGGATAATTTATGAAATACACTTTTAAATTCCATCATCTTTTTTACATTTTTCCCTTTAAACCAAATATAAAACATCGGGTACATAAAAAAATGATTATCTCTTATAAAGGGAGGAATACACTCATCCAATATGGCTCTAATAAAATTAGTAATTCTTCTACTTAACATTTTTATTTGTTTTAATTTTATAATGCCTTTTAATTTTATATAGATTTACTGGTTGTCTGATGATGTCTTTCAATCCTAGTTTCGATCCCCTAACATCGATCCATGCGGAGAGAGGGAATTCAAGTATTTTTTCTAATGCAATATCAAATCCATAAAGTTTTATTATGCGAGCAAAAAGTTCAATGTCAAAAAGCCATTTACTTACAAAAGCATCTTTGAATATTTTTTTAGCAATATCCGCTTTAATAATTTTGGCACCGCACTGAGTGTCATATACAGGTAGTTTTAGAATAGATGCTGCTGCAGTCGCAAAAACACGCCCAAATAAAAAACGGAAATAGCGTCGCTGTATATCTCCTCCCATTCGTTTTATTCGACATCCTGCAACCATAAAATATTCATTGTTGGTTGCTTCATTTGCCATTTTTAGCATGTCTTCAAAAGGAGTAGACATATCTGCATCATAAAATCCAACTAATAGATTTTCATCTTTGTCTTCAATTGCCAGAAGAATACCTTGCCTAACAGCCTCTGCTTTTCCCACGTTTTTTTCTAAATTAAGCAAAGCACAACGATCGTTTTGAGCTGTTAGGTTTTGTAAAACTGAAAGAGTATCATCGCTACTTCCATCATTTACAAAAATGAATTTAAAGTTCTCATGTTTTTGAATTAACGACAAAAATGTTTCAACGGGGAGTCGATTTTCTTCATTATAACAGGGAATTACAATTACAGTATTATTCGATATTTTCATTCGTTTGTTTTTGCTGTTCGGTATTTACATTATATTCTTTAATGTCCATTTTCCATTTTAAATGACAAATTTAAGTATTTTTAGTGAACGAATATTTTTCAGTTTAAGCAGCATCAAAAATTAATCGATAATTTGCTTTGGATAATCGAAGCCATTGTATTTTTGAGCGCTACTTATATAGGCTCCAGCTGGATGAATAATGAGTTTGTCCCCAGTTTTAATATCGGTGGGCAATAGAATATCTTCTGAAAATATATCATGCGTATCACAAGTAGGACCGCAAACAATCATTTTTTTGAAATTTTCGGATTTTGATTTTTCTAAACTTTCAATCTGATATTTTAATCCTCCTAAAATCCAATAAAATCCTTGAAATATTCCGCTATCTACAAAAATCCATGTTTTGCCGTTTCTTTCCACTTTTTCGATGACAGAAGTAACCAATACTCCGGCATTGGCAACCAAAAAAGAACCTGGTTCGGCCAAAACTTTTATATTTTTTTCTCGCCATGATTTCAAATATGGCAATATGACATCTGCAATTTTCTCTAAATCAGCATATTGATTGTTTAAATGAGCAGGGAATCCGCCTCCAATATTAATGGTTTTTAAATCCACGTTTTTCTTTTGAAGCTCTATGATTTTTTTGTCAAGTTGTTCAAAAACCATTTTCCATGTAGCTTCATTTGCATTGTTCCATCCCAAATGAAAACTAAAACCCAAAGGATTTAGTCCTACACTTTTGGAAAATTCAAAAAGCGAAGGCAAATTATCAATATTTGTTCCGAATTTCCCTTTCAAAGCCCATTCTGCACCGGTATTATCAATATCAATTCGAAAATAGACATCGGATCCTGGAGCATTTTTGCTGATTTTTCTCAATTCATTTTCGGTATCTGCACCAAACGTTCGAATTCCTAAATAATATGCCCTTTTAATGTGACTTGCCTGTTTTATAGGATTCCCAAAAATAATTTGAGAGGCTTTGATTCCCATGCTTTTTAATTCTTCTACTTCGGAAACTGCTCCTACCTCAAAATTGCAATTTGAATCATTCAATAATTCCACAATTTCTTTCTGTAAGTTTACTTTAACAGGATAAAAAATTTCATCCGATGAAAAGGATAATGTTTTTTGAAAAAAATCTAAATTTGATTTGACTTTTTCCAAATTCATTTGAATAAAAGGGGTTTCATCTTCTGTGCTGATTTGAAACTGATTTGTGATATTCATAGGATAAACTTTCAAATTGTCGTTGAGCAAATATACGAAAGATTTCGGGCATCCAATTTCTAAAAAGAGACCTCAAAAATTAAAAACCCTTTTTTTCTTCTAAAAATGTACATTTCTATAAAACCAAACATGATAATTTTAAAGTGTTGATTATTAGAGTTTTCTCACAAGCGTACCCGACAACAAACGACTACAAACAACTACTTCCGAAAGTAACTGATTATTAACCGAATAAACATGTTGGCTGAATGTAATTTTGCTTCATCGTTCTTTCGTCATCGAAAATTAAAAATCAAACAATAACTAAATTTTACAAAAATGAAAACTACAACAAACAAAGTCGAACTTACAGGTTACGCTGGCATGAATGCAGAAATATTCAAATTCGACAACGGAAATGCTCTTATGAAGTTTAAACTTGCTACGCACGAAAACTTCAAACGATCCACTGGTGAGTGGGTAAATCAAACCTACTGGCACAATATTATTATGTGGGGCAAAGATGCAATAACTGCTCAACCAATGGTGCAAAAAGGATCTAAGGTACAACTCGAAGGTAAATTGATTCCCCGTACTTATGTTGACAAAGAAAACAACACACGTTATATTTATGAAGTGCAAGCGTCTAAAATTGTTCTTTTGAAAGAAGAGAAAACTGAAGAAACATTAGAAGGTGCTATTGCCGAATAATGCAAAAAACAAACATTAATTGACTTTAAATATTAAAAACTAAAAACAACTAAAATTTACTATTATGAAAACTACAACAAACAAAGTCGAACTTACAGGTTACGCTGGGATGAACGCAGAAATGTTCATATTCGAAAACGGAAAAATCGTCATGAAGTTTAAACTTGCCACGCATGAAAACTTCCAGCGTTCTACTGGTGAGTGGATAAAGCAAACGTACTGGCACAATATTATAATGTGGGCAAAAGATTCAATGCATGTTCTTCCAATGGTTAAAAAAGGATCTAAGGTGCATGTCGAAGGTAAATTGATTCCTCGTACTTATGTTGATAAAGAGTACAATACTCGCTATGTTTACGAAGTACAAGCGTCTAAAATTGTTCTTCTTGTTGAGGAGGAAGAGCCAGTGGATGCAACTGAAGAGCTGAT
>JAQUGA010000125.1:0-5250 GCA_028684405.1 Bacteroidales bacterium
AATCAAAGAGAATTTGGTGCAACCAACTTCTATTCACCGCTTTATCCCAATCAATTTGAAGCAAATAATACCGCATTAGCCAGCATAAAAGCCGAAACTAAAACCAAAATTGTCATTTCTCCAAGTATATATTGGAGAACCAACAGCGACCGTTTTGAGCTCATCCGAGGCATGAAAGAGGCTCCTTCATGGTACACAAAGCACAATTATCACCAATCGCAAATGTATGGAGCAAAAATAAATTCTTGGTATCAATCAAAACTCGGAAAATCAACAATTGGAGTCGACTACCGACAAGAAAGCATTTTGAGCACAGTACTTGGAAATGCACTAGCAAAGCCAATTCCCATCAGAAATGAAAATTTGGATTACACAAAATCGTACCATCGGGATTATACATCTCTTTTTATCGACCATGAATATTACCATCAAAAATTCAATATTTCAGCAGGAGTAATGGCAAATTATAATACCGATTTGAAAACATGGAACTACTTTCCAGGAATGGATGCAACAGTATTATTATTTCCAAAAGTGAGCCTTTTTGCCTCTGCCAATTCATCTATGAGAATGCCCACATTCACAGATTTGTTCTATAAATCGGCGACCCTTATTGGGAATGAAAATTTAAAACCCGAAAAAGCCATTACTTATGAAACAGGTCTTAAATATATTAATACGGGAATTCAGTTGCAAATTGCACTGTTCGAAAGACAAGGAAAAAACCTCATTGATTGGATTAAATATCCACAAGATTCACTTTGGAGAAGCGAAAACCACACCGCCATTACATTTAGAGGATTTGAATTTGTTTCAAACCTTAAACCTTCCAAAATCATTGAATCTTTGACATTTATAGATAATATTGGAATTTCATACACCTATTTAGATATTAATAAAAACAGTCAAGGTTTTGAATCCGCTTATGTTTTAGACCAATTAAAACACAAAGTGGCAACTTCCGTAAGCTTCAATATTACCTCCAGGCTACTTCTCTCCTATCGATATATTTATCAGGACAGAAATGGACAGTTTTTAAAATACAATATCGCAGATGGCAGCTCAGAACTGACAGATTATGAAGCATTCTCGATTTCCGATATTCGACTAATGTGGCAAGAAAAAAAATGGAATGCTTTTGTAGAAGCCAATAATATTTTTGACAAAAAGTATTATGATATAGGAAATATTACTCAAGCGGGAAGATGGGTTAAAGCTGGAGTTTCGGTGAAGATTGCATGGTAAGAAGAGAAGCCGAGTGGCGGAGAAGCCGAGGATGATGTGATGATGTGATGATTGCGCAAAGCGCGGATGAAAAGAAACTTTTCGAAAAACTAAACTTCACACTAGCTCAACTTATCTCCACTTCGCTGAATGTCCAACAAAACCCAATATCCAACATTCATTCTGAAAATCAAAAAAGCGGCAGAAAAAAATTCCGCCGCTTTTTTGATAATAATATTCTATTCAAGGTACTATTTTTTAGATCTCTTTTCAGGATATAGCACTGCTCTAACGCTATGGTCTGTTTTGATAAGTTTTTGAGCAGTTGTTTGAATTTGTTTTGAAGTAACAGCTTTCACTTTTGCTTCAAATTCGTTTATAGATAGAGGGTCCCCGTTGAATTCACTTTCGGATATTTTACTCAACCAGAAACGATTGGTTTTTAGATCGGTTTCTCTTTTGCGAAGCATTTGCTCTTTCACTTTATCAAGCGTTTCTTCGTCAATTCCTTTTTTGTTGATTTCGTTCATGATTTTCAGAACCGCTTTGGTAAGTTTATTTGTCATTTTGGGAGAACAGCCAAAAAGAACCATTAATGTATAGGAAGAAGTGGGATATTTTGAAAGGGATATTTGAGTTTGGGGAGAATAAACGCCGCTCATTTTTTCACGAATAACTTCGATTAGTTTAATAGAAAGAGCTTGTTCATACATTGTCAAATGAAGATTAGTTTCGGGTGTCCACTCGTATTCTCGGCTAAAGAGAATGCCTACCATACTTTTATCTTCGGTTCCTTTTCTAACTTCGATGTCTTTTTTAGTCTCAGGGAATTTATTAAAAACATCTACAAAATCTTCTTTTTTATTGGTGTTTGGTAAATTACCCAAATACAGTTCAATCATTGGAAGAATTTCATCATTGGCAAAACTACCCACAAAGAAGAAGGTAAAGTCGCCAGCATTGTCAAAACGTTCATTATAAATTTCCCATATTTTATCAAAATTTGCTCTGCTAATAAAAGCCTCATTAGGAATAGCCACTTGGCGTGGGTCGCTTTGAGTAGAGGTTTTCATCAAAGTGTCAATCATCACATACATTGGATTGTTTCCCAGAAGTTTTAGCTGATTTGTCATTTCCGAAACCACGGATTCAAAAGCAGTTTCATCTCGACGAGGAGCTTCAAAATAGAGATACGTTAACTGAAGTAAAGTTTCAATGTCTTTAACCGTGCTATTTCCATAAAACCCTTCTTTCACTTGGTCGATAAAAGGGGTAATGCTAATGTTTTTTCCTTTTAGTTTTTTCGACAATTCAACATTGTCAAACTCACCCAAGCCTGCACGATCGATAACGGTAGTAGATAAAAGCACAGATGGATAATCATCTGCATTTGTCAAACTAACACCGCCTCTGGAGTGAGCATACATCAAAATTTCGTCATTTTTAAATTCGGTAGGTTTCAATATTACTTTGATTCCGTTGGAAAGAGTATATTCGGTAATTCCTAATTCCTTATTTTCGGCTTTTTTTAATGATTTTTTACCCGCAACTAATTCTTTGGTAATAAGAGGTTCGGGTTTAAAATTGTCAACATAAGGAGCTACTTTATTCAATTCTTTATTATTTAAAATATCAAGAATTTCTTTTTCAGAAGGAATTTTAACGCCTTCTTTTTCAGGACCAGTTACGATAACGACTTGGTTTTCGGGGGTAATCCATTTGGTTGCCAGGGCATTTACTTCTTCTAACTTGATATCATCCAAAAGACGTTTTGCGAAATTAAATTCATTTTTAGCACCTGGAATCGGTTCTTGCGTCAAATAATGTTGCACATATTCGGCTGCAAAATTTGCAGATTCATTTTTATCAACTTCGTTGGCTCTTTTCTCGAAACTGCTTAGTAATTCTTCTTTAGCACGATCAAATTCTGTTTCGAGGAAACCATATTGCAATACTCTTTGATTTTCACGAATTAGAGTTTCAAACGCTTTATCAATTTGGTTTTCTTTGGCAATTGCAAACGACATATAGGCTTCCATTGTACGAGCAAAAAAGCCATCGTAGCCGGTAGACGCCATTACAAATGGACAATCGGCTTTTTGTTGAATTTCATTAAATCTTGAATTCAACATCAAATTAAAAAGAGCCGCCTCTAGGTCATTTTTATAGTCGGCAATGGTTTTTGAAACAGTAGCTTTATGTTTGGTTAGGTAAATAACCATATTATTGGTAGCTTCTTTGTCGGTGGTTACCGAAACCAAAGGTTTAACGTTTCCAGGAATATCATACACTACTTTTTCTCTAGGGTTTTCGCGTTTAGGAATGGGAGCAAAAATTTCTTTTATTTTTGCTTCTGTTTGATCTACATCAATATCACCAACAACAATAATAGCTTGCAAATCGGGACGATACCAATCCGCATAAAATGTGCGAAGAGCGTCATGTTTGCAATGTTGAATCACTTCTGTCAATCCAATTGGCAAACGGTTGGCATAGCGAGAATTGTTGAAAAGAACAGGGAACCATTTTTTTCTCATTCTGTCATCAGCACCTAATCCCATCCGCCACTCTTCCATAATAATACCTCTTTCAGCTTCAATTTCTTTGCCATCGAGAGTCATATAAGCTGCCCAATTTAAAAGAACTTTATATCCATTTTCTACAATTTCCGGTTTGTCGGAAGGAACGGTTAGCATATAAACTGTTTCATCAAAACTGGTATACGCGTTCAAATCAGCACCAAAACGCATTCCGATGGACTGCAAATAGCTTACTAATTTGTTTTTCGGAAAATCTCTGGTTCCATTAAATGCCATATGTTCGTTAAAGTGAGCCAAACCTTGTTGGTGGTCATCTTCTTGCATCGAACCCGCATTCACAGCCAAACGCATTTCGATTCGTTTTTCGGGACGTTCGTTTTTCTTAATGTAATACGTTAAACCGTTATCCAGTTTTCCGATTCGCACACTGCGATCGATGGGGATATCGGCATTTAAATTCATCTGTGCATCAAGCTTTCCAGAAAAAAGAAAAGCCATCATTGCAAGAAATAAAATTGATTTTTTCATGATTTGTGATATCTATTTAATTGATTTTTATTTGATTTATTTAATTTTGGACATCGAGTCCTAAATTTCTTTTCAGCATCAAAACATTTGGATTTTCATCCATTAGGAATTGAAACTTCTGACTATCGGTATATAACATTTTATCTTCGGAAGATTCGGTTTCATCAAAAACGCATAAAACTTCCATTTGAAAATCTGAATTTTCGACAATAGATCTTAGATTATTTAATATAGTATGTGAAAATTGAATTGTAGCTTGTTGTGCAAAAGTATTATTCAGTGTTACGCTCAATAACTTTTTCTCGGCATTGTAATCCAATTTTGCTTGTTTAATCATGGATAAAAATGGCGATTCAATAATGCTCTCACTCACCACTCTTTCCCAGTTATCTTTTAATAAATTTTCGCAAATTTTGGTGGAAGAATCACTAGAAATTACTTTATTAGCATCTGCATTATTGGTTTGAATATTTTCTCTCATCGCTTTAATTGAGAACATTCCCCCTTTTATTCCACCAGACATTCCGGCAGGTCTGGTTTCTGAAATAGTGGGAACAGAATTCTGTTTTTCAACTTTTTCTGGTGATTTTTCTTCTGTTTTCAGAACAGGAGGTATTTTCTCAACAATGGGACGAACAGCCTGTGTGGCTTCGTTATGGCTTCCTTGACGTTCTATCGTATCGCTTCTTCCCATCAAATTGCTTTTATTAAACAGTTGTCCCATGCACATCACTGCCAACTCTACGGATAAGCGTTTGTGATTGCTTTCGCGATATTGTGTGTCGCATTTATTGGCAATATCCAACATTTTAATGAAAAGCTGAGAAGTGGTAATCCGAGCTTGGTTGGCATATTTTTTCCGAATCACATCGCTCACATCTATTAATTTTACCGTTTCTTCATTCTGAGCCATAATTAAATTACGGATATGAGCACTCAAGCCCAATATAAAATGTTG
>JAQUGA010000125.1:5350-7250 GCA_028684405.1 Bacteroidales bacterium
ATAATTGCATTTTGCAAAGTTTTGGTAATAGAATCCTGTCCTACCACCGTACTAAACTGGGCGGGTCTGTATTTTCGAGCTGATACAATAAACTGTTCCATTTTGATGTTTTTTCTTAGATTAATCTACAAAAATACAATAAATTTGAAGTTTAAGCTAAGATGAGCTTCTTATTTTTATTCAAAATTAAGTTTAATTTAGAACAAAAAAGAGTCTTTTCGATAAAATGGACTTAAAAGGCTATCAACGTAATAAATAGTAAGACATTATTAATATCCCAATATTTTCAACATCGATTTATAACTTTGTTCTTTTGCAAAAAGCTTGGGATACAATTCTCCATCTTCATCTTTGTCGATAATCACAATTTTGGGGCTGGGCAACAAACAATGTTGAATTCCACCATATCCGCCAATGCTTTCTTGATATGCTCCAGTATGAAAAAGTCCGATGTATTGCGTATCTCCTGGGGTAATTTTTGGCAAGAAAACAGCATTAGCATGAGCTTCGGAATTATAATAATCCTGACTATCGCAGGTCAATCCACCAAGAAAAACACGTTCATATTCTTTGTCCCAATTATTAACAGCCAATAAAATATAACGTTGATTAATAGCCCATGTATCGGGCAGGGTAGTCATAAAAGAACTATCTATCATATCCCACAACTCGCGATCATTTTGTTGTTTTTGCCCCATAATAGAATATAATATTGCACCGCTTTCACCTACTGTAAACGATCCAAATTCAGTAAAAATATCGGGTTCAACAACATCGTTGCGATTGCAAATACTTTTTATTTGTGCAACTATCTCATCAATCATGTAATCATATTCATACTCGAATGATAAAGAATTCTTGATTGGAAGTCCACCGCCTATGTTCAGAGAATCCAATTCAGGACAAACTTTTTTCAATTCGCAATATACATTAACGCATTTGGTTAACTCATTCCAATAGTAAGCAGTGTCGTGAATTCCAGTATTAATAAAGAAATGCAACATCTTTAATTCAAATTTTGGATTGTTTTTTATCTTCTCATGATAAAAACTCAACACATCGTTGTATCGAATCCCAAGCCGTGATGTATAAAACTCAAAACGAGGCTCTTCCTCAGCTGCAATGCGAATTCCGACCTTACATTTTGCATTCAAAACGGCATCAATTTGGTCAAGCTCAGCTTTATTATCCAGAATCGGAATGGTATTTATAAAGCCATTATTAATTGCATTTACGATATTTTCAATGTATTGTGGCTTTTTAAAACCATTGCAAATAATATAGTTCTCTTTGTCCAACTTTCCTTGCTCAAACATCTCTTCTATTATATTAAGGTCAAAAGCTGAGGATGTTTCCAAATGCACATCGTTTTTCAAAACCTCTTCAATCACAAATGAAAAGTGAGAGCTTTTTGTACAATAACAATAGTGATATTCGCCCTCGTAGTCCGATTTGGCAATCGCCACATTAAACCAACGCTTCGCTTTCTGAATGTTTTGACTAATCTTGGGAAGAAAATATATCTTCAACGGCGTTCCATATTGCTTAATCAAATCCATCAACGAAATATCGTGGAAAGTCAACTCGTTCTCTACCAAAGCAAACTCATCCTGAGGAAATTCAAGAGTTTGTTCAATCAAATCAATGTACTTGTTTTTCATGCTGTATAAAAAATTGGACTGCAAAAGTATTTAATTTTACTCACAAAACACAAACCAGGTTACTTAGTTCAACACTTTTAACACAATGTAAACAACTTAGATTGGAAAAAGGAAAGAGATTGATGAGATTGATGAGATTGAAGAGAGATTGAAGGGATTGAAGGGAGATTGAGGGGATTGAAGGGAGATTGGAGGGATTGAAGGGGGATTGGATAGAGATTGGAGAGATTGAAGGGGGA
>JAQUGA010000126.1 GCA_028684405.1 Bacteroidales bacterium
TGTTGGTTCTCGCGAAAACTTTAAACATTTATACGATTTGGCTGCTGTCCTTGGTGGCGAAGTTGCTGCTACTCGTGCAGCCGTAGATGCGGGTTTTGTCGAGCACGAACGCCAAGTAGGACAAACTGGTGTTACGGTTCGTCCAAAATTATACATCGCTTGTGGTATTTCAGGAGCTGTTCAACACAGAGCAGGAATGGATCAATCAGCAAAAATTATTTCTATTAATTCGGACCCAAAAGCTCCGATTAATGCAATCGCTGATTACACTATTGTAGGCGAAATCAATCAGGTTATTCCTAAAATGATTGAGTTTTACAAAAAACATTCGAAATAATATTTACATTTTAAATAAAAAAACAATGGCAAATTTTTATACAGATAATGATGCTTTGAATTTTCATCTAAAACACCCTTTGATGGAAAAAATCGTCCGTTTGAAGGAAGATGATTTTAAAGAAGCAAAAAAATATGACCAAGCACCTTTGGATTACGAAGATGCAATTGATACATACGATAAAGTATTGGAAATTGTAGGCGATATATGTGGAAATATTATTGGACCCAATGCTGAATCAGTAGACCAAGAAGGACCACAACTAATTAATAATGAGGTGGTTTATGCTCCTGGTACGAAACACAATATTGACGCATTAACACAATCAGGACTTTTTGGAATGTCATTGCCCAGAAAATACGATGGACTAAATTTCCCCATGGTTCCTTACGTAATGGCAGCCGAGTTGGTTTCTCGTGCAGATGGCGGGTTTGCAAATATTTGGGGTCTTCAGGATTGTGCTGAAACACTTCATGAATTTGCAGATGATGAAATTATGCAAGAGTTTCTTCCTCGAATTAATAAAGGAGAAACCATGGCCATGGATCTTACTGAACCTGACGCAGGCTCAGACTTGCAAGCAGTTCAATTAAAAGCAAGCTTTGATGAAAAATCGAATAGATGGTTGCTCAATGGAGTAAAACGTTTTATTACTAATGGCGACGCCGATATTTCGCTGGTTCTGGCTCGTTCCGAAGAAGGAACTCAAGACGGCCGCGGTCTATCTCTTTTTGTTTTTGACAGAAAAGATGGTGGAATGAAAGTTCGTCGTATCGAAAATAAAATGGGAATTAAAGGTTCGCCAACCTGCGAATTGGTTTTCAAAAATGCTCCTTCAAAACTGGTAGGCGATCGCAAATTGGGTTTAATTAAATATGTAATGTCGTTGATGAACTCCGCACGCCTAGGTGTTGGTGCTCAATCAGTTGGTATTGCAGATGCAGCCTATCGCGAAGCTTTGAAATATGCTTTCGAACGCGAACAATTTGGAAAAGCCATTATTAAATTCCCTGCGGTATATGAAATGCTCACTTCTATGAGAGTTCGTTTGGAAGCAAGTCGTTCTTTACTTTATGAAACATGTCGTTATGTCGATATCTATAAAGCTCTTTCTCATATCTCTAAACAACGCACGCTAACAGCAGAAGAGCGCAATGAAATGAAATATTATCAACGCAATGCTGATGGTTTTACACCTCTGTTGAAATTATTCTCCAGTGAGTATTGCAACCAAATCGTATACGACGCAGTTCAAATTCATGGTGGAACTGGTTTTATGAAAGATTTTCCCGTTGAACGCCTTTATCGTGATGCTCGAATTACTTCCATTTACGAAGGAACCAGCCAGCTTCAGGTGGTAGCAGCCATTCGTTCGGTTATCAATGGTTCTTATTTGAAAAGAATTAGAGAAATGGAAGCCGTAAATGTAAAACCAGAATTAGAAGTAATAAAAAGACAATTGGTGGAACTTACAGCACGCTATGAACTTGCTGTAAAATCTGTTACGGGACTTAATGATGGCGAAATTCTTGACTTCCACGCTCGTAGATTAGTTGAGATGGCGGGTTATATTATTATGACCTACCTTTTGCTAAATGATTCTATGAGAGATGATAAATATGAAGATTCAGCCAGAGTATTCTTGAATATCGCTGTTTCTAAATTTAATGAAGCAGAATCCTATATCCAAAATTTTGATATCGAAGATTTAGCTTTGTATAAAAAAGAATCATTTGAATCTAAAGCAGAGTAATTCTCGATTTTAATTAGTCTCCGAAAGAAAACTCTGCGTTTTTTGAGAATGCAAATTATTTAGTAAGTGCGTTTGGAATTTTCCAAACGCACTTTTTGATAGAATATCCGAAGTGTTTTTATTAAATTGAATCCAAACCCAATAATATCATATAGAGTCATAATAAAAAATACAAATCAGCTCATTTCAAGAGAAATTATCTTATTTTTGCAATGAAATCAGCCGTATGAAAAAACTTAATTGGTATATTTTAAAATCGTATCTCGGACCATTGGTCATGACATTTTTTATTGCTGTTTTTATTCTTCTGATGCAATTTTTATGGAAATATGTGGACGACCTCGTGGGAAAAGGTTTGGAGTGGCATATTATTCTACAATTGCTTTTTTATGCTTCGTTTACTTTTATTCCCTTGGCATTGCCCTTAGCCATTTTAATGTCATCATTGATGTTGTTTGGAAATTTGGGAGAGCGTTATGAGCTTGTGGCGATGAAGTCTGCCGGAATTTCCTTGGTAAAAATGATGAAACCTTTGGTGTTTTTTACTTTGCTAATAAGTGTCAGTGCTTTTGCTTTTTCAAATTATTTACTGCCGGTCGCAAATCTCAAAATGCAGTCGCTTTTGTATGATGTTAGAGAGCAAAAACCAGCATTAAGTATTCCCGAAGGTGTTTTCTATAAAGGAATTGAAGATTATGTAATTCGTGTTGCAAAAAAAGAAAAAGACAATCAAACAGTACGCGATGTGATTATTTATGACCATACCAATCGCATGGGAAATACCTCTGTAACCAGAGCAGAGTGGGGAACTATGGTGATGACCGAAGATAAAAAATTTTTACTTTTTTCATTGTATAATGGTTTCATTTATGATGAAGATCCTCAAAGAGGACTGTTTAATTTAGTTCGCCCCATAACTCGAGTTAAGTTTAAAGAAAATATAAAACGTTTTGATTTGTCTTCCTTTTCAATGTCGCGAACAAACGAAGAATTCTTCAAAGACAACTATCAAATGTTGAATGTCAAGCAGTTAAGTGTTTTTATTGATTCTTTAAACGGATCCATGTACAATGAACGCTTTGACTTTTCGACTCATGTTTTGGAAAACTTTTATTATGGACAAAACATGTACGACAGTCTTTCGGATAGAAATATTAGTGATTATTCGGAATATCCGGAAGATATTTTGCAACTTTTTGAAAATCATGAAAAAAGCATGATTTATGATATGGCTTTGCAAACTGCTCGTACTCAAAAAGATGTTGTAGAATTTAAATATTCAGACTTGGATTATCAACGAAAATCAATCATTCGCTATGAAATAGAGTGGCATCGGAAGTTTACCTTGTCTATAGCTTGTTTATTATTGTTTTTTATTGGTGCTCCACTGGGTGCGATAATTCGCAAAGGTGGACTAGGGCTTCCCATGGTTATTACCGTCTTGATTTTTGTTTTCTTCTGGGTCATTACCATTTCTGGTGAAAAGTTTGCTCGGGAAGATCTTTTTCCAGCCTATGTAGGAATGTGGATATCCTCATTTATTCTTTTTCCAATTGGAGTTTTTCTTACCTATAAATCGGCTACTGATTCTCCTCTTTTGGATTCTGATTCATGGAAAAAGTTTTTTATTAAGATAAAAAAGAAGTTTAAAAAGTAATAGAGATGAGAATACTGCAAATATGTAACAAACCTCCATATCCTCCCATCGAAGGTGGTCCCATTGCGATGAATGCTATTACTCAGGGATTAATAGAAAGTGGTCATCAAGTGCAGGTTTTGGCAGTCAATTCATCAAAATTTGCAGGTAAAGAGTTGCCCGAAGAGTACCAAACTAAAACATCTTATCAGGAAGTTGATATTGATTTGTCAATTAAGCCCTTACAAGCCTTAATAAACCTTTTTAGCCTAAAATCATTGCATGTTGAAAGGTACAAAATCAAAGCTCTTTATAATAAAATTACAGAAATCCTTAAAAATCAAGAATTTGATATTATTCATTTTGAATCTATCTTTTTGGCTTTTTTAATTCCTATTATTAGAAAATATTCAAATGCCAAAATAGTGATTCGTACACATAATGTTGAACATCTTATTTGGAAAAGACTGGCCAATAATGAAGGCAATTTGCTGAAAAAGATATACTTACACCACATTGCAAACACTTTAAAGAGGTTTGAATTAAAAATACTGAACAAAGCAGACGGAATTCTTTCAATTACAGAGCAAGATGCTCAGTTTTTCAGAGAGCAAAATGTCCAAACACCTATTACTGGATTACCTTTTGGAATAAATTTAAAATCAATAAAGATTGCCCAAAGGAATACTAAAACAGAAAAACCATCTCTGTTTTTCATTGGTTCATTAAATTGGCAACCCAATCTTGAAGGTATTGAGTGGTTTTTAAAAGAGGTTTGGAATCGTCCTGATTTTGATTTTTCCGAATACGAATTACACATTGCCGGACGCCATACGCCGTCTCATTTGTATGAATTTGCCAATGAAAGAACAGTTATTCATGGCGAGGTAGACGACGCTTTGCAATTTATGGCAAATCACGATGTTATGATTGTGCCTTTGTGGTCGGGGAGCGGTGTGCGGATAAAAATCATTGAAGCCTTTTTAATGGAAAAAGCAGTCATTAGTACTTCTGTTGGTGCCGAAGGGCTGAATTATACAAATGGTACCGATGTTTTTATCGCCGATGATGCAAGCTCTTTTTCGAATTCCATTCATGCCCTTTTAAAAGATGCTGAAAACTGCAAAAAAATAGGAACAAATGCGCGAAAATTAATTTCTGATTTTCATAATAATGAGCTGATTATTAATAAGTTAATTGACATATATAAAGAATTGTAAGATGGAAATTTCAATTGAAAAAAAGAATCTTTTTGTCCTTTTATCAAGGGTCCCATATCCTTTGGAAAAGGGGGATAAATTAAGGGCCTATCATCAATTGAAAATACTTTCAAAAACATACAATTTGTTTGTTTTTGCTCTTTACGAAGGGGCGTATACGGCGGAAGCTGAGGAAAAAGTTTCGGAATTGTGCGTTGATTATAGGTTTTTTAAGTTAACTTTATGGAACCGTTTTTGGGGCATGTTTTGTGCTATTTTATCGGGCTTGCCATTTCAAACAGCCTATTTTTTTAGCTTTAAAGCTAAAAAAGAAATTTTACAAAGCATAAAAACATTCAAGCCCGATGTAGCGTATGTTCAGCTTATTCGTGTAGCAAATTATTTGGAAGATATTCAAATGCCCAAAGTTTTGGACTTTCAGGATGCTTTGTCAACAAACATGCTTCGTAGATCCAAGCGAGAAAAGTGGTTTTTAAGTGCATTTTTCAAATTTGAGTCCAGACTTATTAAAAAATACGAATTAAGATTGTTGTCAAAATTTAATCACTGCACCATCATTAGTGAATTGGATAGAATAACCATCGAAGAGAAAGGAAATCAGCAAATTTCAATTGTTCCCAATGGAGTAGATACGCAGTTTTTTTCGCCTCAAAATTTGGATAAAAAATACGAAATTTCTTTTGTGGGAAATATGGGATATGCGCCAAATGTGGATGCTTCTCTCTTCTTGGTAAAAGAAATTATGCCTTTGGTTTGGAAAGTTTTTCCAAAAGCAAAAGTCGTTTTGGCAGGTGCAAATCCGACACCAGAAGTTCTTCATCTTCAGTCAACTCAGGTGGAAGTAACAGGTTGGGTGGATGATATTCGCACCTATTATGCTGGATCTCATGTATTTGTTGCACCCCTAAGAATGGGAACAGGCATGCAAAACAAGATTCTGGAAGCCATGGCAATGGGTTTGCCGTGCGTGAGTAGTTCGCTGGCTGCAAATCCTATCGGAGCGAATGAAAAGGAAGAAATAATGGTAAAGGATAGTGCCGTTGATATTGCAGATCAAATTGTGTTTCTGCTTAATAATCCTGATAGATGCTCAATTATTGCTCAAAATGCGCGTCGTTTTGTCGAGAAGCAGTATAGCTGGGAATCTCAAACGCAAAATTTGTTGAATTTGCTGGAAAAATGCATCTAATATTTTAGAATATCACATTTAAGATTTGAATTAAAAAAGATGATTAAAATAGTCGAAAATAGTCCGAACTTAATTCATGTCCATGATACGGATGGTGTTGATATTAAAATGCTTAATGCTTGTTTTATAGGAACCGGAAGGGTGGAGGGATTCAGTTTTGAAATGGATAAAATTCAAGCTCTTTTTCCCGATTCTGAGCTGGATCGCTATAAAGGGCGATTTGAAAAAGCCAAAGAATCTATTTTTTCACGTTTAATTCTATTTGACTTTTTATCAAAATACTGTAACATTAATACAAAATTGCTAAAAATCTATTACACGGATGCAGGAAAGCCTTATTTTGAAGACAGCCATATTCATTTTAGCATTGCTCACTCTGGAAAAACGGCGCTTATAGCTGTTTCTTTTAGCGGAATTATTGGAGTTGATTTTGAACATGAAAGCAAAAAAAAGGATTATAAAAAATTATCCAAAAGATTTTTTCATCCTGAAGAATCAAATTTTCTTGAGCTCAGCAAGGAGGAAGAATTAGCTGATTTGTTTTTAAAAATGTGGATAAAAAAAGAGGCCATTGTAAAATGTTTGGGAGGAACAATGTTCTCTATGATGAGTAAAATAAACACTTTAGATAATACAATTTACAATGTTGATAATCAAAATATTGATTTAATTAATTTCGCTTTGATTAATGCTGAAAACAACTTCAAAAACATTTGTTTAGCCAGTGTTGCCAACCTTCATCAAGTATTTGTTTTTGACTATGAAAAGTTCTGAAAAACTTACTTTTCTTTTGTTGTATTTGCAATTAAAATCTTCATCCCGAGTTCGTTTTTAATTAGAATGAAATTTACATATAATCAATAAATTCTTTCATATCTTTGCAACATTAAAGACCAAAATTATAAAATGTATTCTATTGTTGAAATTTCCGATTTCATACCATCGGCAGAGCTTCATGCTCAAAGGCAAGATTTAAACTCAATGATTGTAAAAGATTTATTGATT
>JAQUGA010000127.1 GCA_028684405.1 Bacteroidales bacterium
TGATTTTCATCCACATTTTTCAAACGAAGGGCAAAAACATGAAAAGAGCTTGTTTTATGAGCTGTTTCGTAAGGTGGAATGACAGCAAAATTGTGATTTGACAAAATTTTGGCATACAATTCAAAAATTTCTCGTCTACGCACCAACATATCATTTTCGTAGCGACCTAATTCAACCAAGCCAATGGCTGCCTGAATGTCGGTCATATTAAATTTATACCCCGCTTCTATAATGTCATATTTCCAATTTCCCAATGTCATTTTCGCCAAAGCATCTTTAGACTGTCCATGCAAAGATTTAATGCACAAATACTTATAAACATCTTCATTATTAAATGGTGCAGTTAAATTTAAACACACTGCACCGCCTTCAGCTGTCGTAAGATTCTTAACCGCATGAAAAGAAAAAACACTCACATCGGTCAAGCTGCCCGTTTTTTTGCCTTTATAAATCGCTCCTATCGAATGCGCCGCATCTGATACGACTAAAATCCTTTTTAAAACAGCTTGATTCTCACTTTCTGAAATAAATAGAGATTGTATTTCGGGCGAGCAAACCAGTGCATTTATTTCGTCATAATCGCAAGGAAATCCAGCTAAATCAACGGGCATGATTACTTTTGTCCGATTGCTTATGGCTTTTTTAATGGCTTCTAAGGAAATATTAAAATCATCATTAATATCAACAAAAACGGGCTTTGCTCCACAGTGAACAATTACATTTGCGGTGGCAGCATAAGTATAGGCTGGCAAAATCACTTCATCGCCCTCTTTTACACCAAACCATCGCAACATGAGTTCGAGTCCTGCTGTAGCAGAATTCAGACATAAAACATGAGGAACATTGCAAAATTCGGCAATTTTCTTTTCAAATAATTTAGTTCGTGGACCGGTGGTAATCCAGCCCGACAAAAGAGTTTTGTTTACTTCTTTGATGGTTTCTTCATCAATACGAGGAGGCGAAAATGGAATAATTTCTTGCATTAAAAATACTTTTAAATTTCATTAGAAAGTTCAAAAATAAAGAAAAAAACACTTGAGTTGATTTAAATCCTAATTATCAACTTAGAATATTTTTCAAAAATTTCATCTCGCTCCTTCTTTGGTAAGAAATTATTGTTTTTCCAGATAGTTATTAATGTTATTTTCAACTCTTTCTAAAACATTTTCAACATCTTCTTTATCAAAAGATTTACCAGTAATTTTTTCAAAAAGTTCAATATAACGATCGGAAACCAGATTTGCAAAATCGTCTGTCATTTCGGGCACATTTTGTCCATCTTTTCCCTGAAACCCGTTTTCCATCAGCCATTCACGAACAAATTCTTTGGATAATTGCTTTTGAGCTTCCCCTTTTGCTTGACGCTCTTCGTAACCATCCAAATAAAAATAGCGGGATGAATCGGGCGTATGAATTTCATCAATCAAAAAGATTTTACCCTCTTTTTTTCCAAATTCATATTTGGTATCAACCAATATTAAACCTTGTTTGGCAGCAATTTCAGTTCCTCTTTGAAACAATTCTCGCGTATATTTTTCCAACAAAACATAATCCTCTTCTGAAATTATATTTTGACTCAAAATTTCCTCTCTGGTAATGTCTTCATCATGCCCTGTTTCAGCTTTTGTTGTAGGCGTAATAATAGGTTCATGAAAACGCTGATGTTCGATCATTCCGTCTGGAATTTTAACTCCACAAATTTCACGCGCTCCGTTTTTATAAGCTCTCCACGAGCTTCCTGTAAGATAGCCTCTAATAATCATTTCGATGGCAAAAGGCTCGCAAAAATGACCTACCGTAACCATGGGATCAGGGGTTGCTATTTTCCAATTTGGACAAATATCCGAAGTTGCATCTAAGAAATCAGCTGCTATCTGATTCAAAACCTGACCTTTAAAAGGAATGCCTTTGGGCAATACCACATCGAAAGCCGAAATCCTATCCGTAACCACAATTACCATCAATTCGTCATTAATATTATATACATCACGAACTTTTCCTTTGTATACGCTTTTTTGACCAGGAAATTTAAAATCAGTTTTAATAAGAGCTTTATTCATATGTGTTTATTTTTTTACGGTGTTTATAATATCCTTTTTCTTTTCAACATGAATCGCTTCCACTTTTTCGAAAGCGTCCACAATTTTACTGACCAAATGATGCCGAAGAATATCAATTTTCTCAAGTTTTACTACTGCAATTCCCGGGATGTTTTTCAGAATATCAATCGAGCTAATTAAACCCGAAGTTTGGTTTCGTGGCAAATCAACCTGAGTTAAGTCGCCGGTAATGAAAAACTTGGCATTCATTCCCATTCGGGTAAGAAACATTTTGAGCTGTCCTTGCGTTGCATTTTGAGCTTCATCCAGAATAACATATGCATTGTCGAGAGTTCGTCCACGCATAAAAGCCAATGGCGCAATTTCGATGGTGCCATCTTCAAAATAAGTCAATAATTTTTGTGTTGGAATCATGTCTCTAAGAGCGTCGTAAAGCGGTTGCAAGTATGGATCGAGCTTATCGCGAAGATCGCCCGGCAGAAATCCGAGATTTTCGCCTGCTTCAACGGCAGGACGCGTTAAAATAATTCTTCTTATCTGTTTTTCTTTCAATGCCTTAACGGCTAAAGCAACAGAAGTATATGTTTTTCCAGTTCCGGCAGGACCTACAGCAAAAATCATATCGTATTTTGCAGCACTGTCCACCAGTTTTTGCTGATTTTTAGTTCGTGCTTTTATTACTTTTCCATCTCTTCCATGCAACAGAATATCCGCACCACCAGCTTCTTTCGAGCTTTTTGAAAAATCAACTTCCTTGCCAACAAGTTGTTCTACATCATGCAAACTAAGCTTTCCAAAACGATCTAAATGTGCTGTAAGCAAATTCAATTTCTGCTCAAAACGATGAATGTCTGCAGACTCGCCTAGGACTTTAATTTCATTGCCTCGATTTATAATTTTAAGTTTGGGAAATGTTTTTACTAATGCATTGATATTTACATCATTAATTCCGTTTAATTCTTTAATTTGGTCGGCATCCAGTTCAATAATTCGTTCTATCATTCGTGTTTGTGCGAAATTTAAGTTATTTTAAAGTTCAAAAATAATAAAAAAGACTTGATAAACCTGAATAATTTGTATTTTTGACACAATTTAAGTAAATATTTTGATGAACATTATTACGCTCACAACTGACTGGGGATTAAAGGATTACTACATTGGTGCGGTAAAAGGAAAGATCTATAGTCTTATGCCTCAGGTCAATGTTGTAGACATTAGTCATCAAATCCAGTCGTTTGACATTGAAGAAGCATCGTATGTTTTGAAAAATTCTTTTCCTTACTTCCCTGAAAAAACGATTCATATTTTGGGCATAAACTCCATTGCTTCTGCAGATACGCCCCATGTTTTGATAGGATTTAAAAATCATTACTTTATTTGTGCTGATAATGGAATTATGGCTTTGGTAATTGGGGATGAAAATCCAGATTTTATTATCGACATTGATTTTCCACAAGACACGGATACCTATAATTTTCCGGAAAAAGATTTATTTGTTAAAATTGCAGCTCATATTTATAATGGGCTTAGCCTAGATGAACTTGGAGATCCTAAAAACTCACTTAACACCCTATTAATCAACAATGAACCCAATTTAAAACCCAACAATATTAATGGCAAAGTGAGTCATATTGATGCTTACTCGAACATTATTACCAACATCACTAAAACGGATTTCAAAAACATTCAAAAAGGCAGAAAGTTTGAAATTACAGTTTTTCCCGGATTTAGTATCAACCAACTAAAAACCTCTTATTTGGATGTTGAGGACAATAGTTTAGTTGCTTTTTTTAACGACAACGACCTTCTCGAAATTGGCATAAACAAAGGACATCTAGCATCCCTTATGTCCGTTCGTATCGGATCCTTTATCAATATTGAATTTTTCACCTAAAACATATAAAAATCATGAAAAAAATACCCTTATTATTACTCATTCCGTTGTTCATTTTTAGCTCATGCAACAACGACGAAGTGAAACGTTTGAAAGACGAAAACAAACGTTTATACGAAGAAATTGACTCGCGCGACAAAACGGTAAACGACATGTTTAAGTCGTTAAATGAGATTGAACAAAATCTTTATGAGATAAGAGCTAAAGAGATGATAATCAAGAATGCAAGCTCTACTGAAATCCCTGCTGACGACAGCGATGTTCGAGAACGAATTACCCAAGAGATGCAACTCATCAATGAACTTGTAGAAAAGAACAAAAAACAGATGGATCAGCTCAAAAAGCAAATGAAAAATTCCAATATAAAAATCGTTGAGTTGGAAAAAACGATTGATAAACTAAATCGTCAAATTGAGGAGCGCGATACACAAATTGCCGATTTAAAAACCCGTTTGGAAACACTTAATTTTACTGTTGAAGAGCTAAACACACAAATCAGCGGATTGGCTGAGGAGAAAGCTGCTCAATCAGAAATAATTGAAAAACAGACAGAAGAGATAAATTCTGGATGGTTTGTTTTTGGAACAAAGAATGAACTTATTGAAAAAAACATTATTAGTCGCAAAGGTGGGATTATTGGCATTGGAAAAACATCAAAAATTTCGGCAGATATGAACCTTGAATATTTTACCAAAATTGATATTCGCAAAACTACCGAAATACCACTTATGGTTAAAGATGCAAAAGTTCTATCTACCCACCCTGCTGATTCTTATGAGCTGAAAATGAGTGATAAAACAGCTGAAAGATTGATCATAAAAGACCAAAAGAAGTTTTGGAGCATTACAAAATACTTAATTATTGAAACCAAATAAATAGCTTTATATTCGAAACTTTTGAACTTTAATCTAAAAAAAAGTCAGGAAACTATAATTCCTGACTTTTTTTTACTTTTTTATCCTCTGTTGAAAATGTTCTGAATCGCCCCATTCGTCATATCCAATCGTTCCGCCAATACTTTTTATTCGTTCTTCTAAGGATTTTTTGCATTCTGCAGCCTCTTCATCAAGGTTGGGTTTGTCTTCATATAAAAGATAACTATCGCGATATTTGAGCGGAGTTAAGTTCGGCATAATAACATTGGCTCCTACTTTAATGGCTTTTTCTCTGCCGGCATCGTCCAGTGTTTGCATGGCAGTTGTTGCGGCAATATTAATATCTTTCATTATAATTCTCAATATTGCAACCATTTTTAGAGATAAATCAAAACGTTCTTGTTTGCTCATCAATTGATCTTTATATTGATATAAGGGTGTGTCTTCATGCTCAATATAAGGTCCCATACCGCACATATCAATGTCCAATCCTTTCATAAACAAGAGATCTTCTGCTAAATTTTCAATGGTTTGGAATGGCAATCCAATCATCACGCCAGTACCAACTTGATAGCCAATTTTGCGAAGTAATTTCAGACTTTCGATGCGAAAATCATAATTATGAACCTTGTTGTTTGGATGGAGTTTTGAATACAAGTCACGGTCGGAGGCTTCAATACGAATAAGATAGCGGTGTGCTCCGGCTTCAAACCATGTTTTAAGAGTTTCTTCCGATTGTTCGCCCAGCGACAGAGTGATTCCGAGTTTACCTTTGCTCATTGTTTTTATTTCCTTCAAGAGATGGGTTATTTTATCTACAAAACTTTTGTTAGAGATTTCTCCAGCCTGAATTACCAATGAACCATATCCATCTTCATAGGCATATTTTGCAGCTTCCAGAACTTCGTCTGCAGGAAGTTCATAATGAGTCATATTGCTGTTTCCAGAGCGAATACCGCAATAGTAACAGTTTTTTGAACAAATGTTTGAAAACTCTATTAATCCTCTGAAATAGACTTTATTGCCTACAAACTTTGTTTTTACCTGAGCTGCTTTTTCAAAAATCAGCCTAGTTTCTTCCTCATTTGCTTTGAGTAAACAGATAACATCTTCTCTTGATAAAGATTCTTGAATTAATATATCCTGAATTGATTTTGACATGTTTTTTCTTTTTTAAACAAAATAGAGCAAAGAAGGTTTGAAAAACACTACACTATATTTTTTCGATTCATATCTAATTTAATAAAAATAAAGAGCATTATTGTAAATGCAATTAAAGACGATCCACCATAGCTAATATAAGGCAATGGAATTCCGATTACTGGCACCAAACCAAGAGTCATTCCTATATTGACGGCAAAGTGTGTAAACAATACACCAGCAATTCCGTATCCATAGACACGGCTGTACCTCGATCTTTGTCGTTCCGACAATAGAATAATTCGTATGAGTAAAAAAAGGTAAAGAGCGACCACTAGAAAACTGCCTATAAAGCCCCATTCCTCTCCTATGGTGCAAAAAATAAAGTCGGTACTTTGTTCGGGCACGAACTTAAATTTAGTTTGAGTTCCTTTCAAAAATCCTTTTCCATAAAACCCACCTGAGCCAATGGCAATTTTGGATTGATTGACATTGTAGCCCGCTCCTCTCAAATCCGTCTCTGTGCCAATTAAAACCTCTATTCTGCTTTTTTGATGCGGTTGCAAAACATTATCAAAAATATAATCAACACCGAACGAAAATGAAGATAACAAAAGGGATATGAGTATAAGCCTGATCACATCTTTTCGATATCGACGGATAAAAAACCACATGAATAGTGTTAAAACAGCAATGGCAGAAATCACAATCCAATGGGTAAACAACAAGGTCATTAAAAAGACGATAATGAATGTTATTCCAATCCATAGAATAGTGCCTGGCATTCCTTCCCGATACATCACAAAAAGAAATACTGCAAAAACTAGCGCAGATCCCGTATCGTTTTGAAACAATATAATTAAAGCAGGAATAAAGATTAGAAGAAGTGAAACAAACTGAACCTTCAGCTGTTCCATGTTTCGATTGGATTCCCCAATATATTTAGCCAATGCCATTGCTACTGTTATTTTGGCGAATTCGGAAGGCTGAATACCCATATTGCCCACTCCAAGCCACGACTTAGCACCCGAAACCTCGGTGCCAATAAAAATAACCAGCAAAATTAATATTGTCGAAATACCGTAGAATATCCAGGTAAATGTGGTATAAAATTTTGCATCAATTAATAATATAATTAAAGCAATAGCC
>JAQUGA010000128.1:0-1662 GCA_028684405.1 Bacteroidales bacterium
CCGAATGGGTAGCCGAAGAAGTGAGCTTAGATATGCGATACCACAACTCAAATTTGATTGATTTTCCAATGAATAGCTAATCGGTGATCTGTAGTCAGTAATCGGTGGTAGGTAATCTGTAAAAAATCTTCCGTAAGGCACCCGTCCACCTGTCCACCTGTCCACTTAGTTACTCAGTCACTTTCTTCCAACTTCCGTCAGGCACCTGTCCACCCGTCCACCTGTCCACCCGTCCACTTAGTTACTCAGTCACTTTCTTCCCCTTTTGTTCTTTTATTTTCTGTTCCAAAGTCTCGCTAAATCCGCCTTCTTCCATCGCTTTTTCCCATTGGATAACAGCTTGGTCAACTTCGCCTAATTTCCATAAAATGTCACCATAATGTTCCAAAATAGTTGGATTGGCATCACCTCCGTTGGCGATGGATTTTTCGAGCCATTTTTTTGCTTCTTCATACCGCTCTGCTCTATACAAAACCCATCCGTAGGTGTCTTGGTACGAAGCATTATAAAGTTCCAATTTATTGAGTCGTTCTCCCATTTCTAGGGCTTTATCAATGTTCTCATTACGAAGGGCAAGATAATAGCAGTAATTATTTAAAATATAAACGTTTTTTGGGTTCATGCGCAAAGCTCTGTCGAAAGCATCGTCCGATTTTGGATAATTTTTTAGTTTGTTGTATGTTTCTCCTAGATAAATCCAAATATTCAATGCTGTTTCATCATTTGAAATCAGCATATTTCTGCCAAATTCAAAAGCTTTCAGAGCATTTTCATATTCTCCCAATTGATAATGTGCAATGCCTTTTATCATAAATAAATAAGGTTGACTTGGAAAATAATCCAATGCTTCGGTGCTGTATTTTAGCATATTATCAATGTCTTCTTCGTAGGAAAGAATCATAAGCAATTGTTCCCAAATAATGTATTTGCTTTTGTCCACTTCCAATACTTTTATAAAGGCAGTTCGAGCCTCCTCATATTTTTTGTCACGAATCAAAAAATCACCATACATCGACCATGCTTTTGGTTCCTGAGGATGAGCATCAATCATCAGTTTTGATAAGGTAAAAGCATCTTCCAGAAGTTCGCCGTGGACTTCGGTAATGGAATAGTACGACAACATCACTTTGATTTTTGTGTCGATATCCATTTTGGGATTTTTAAATGCCATTTTGAGATTCTCAAATGATTTATCTCTTTCTCCATTTTTTCGATAATATTCGGCTAAAGAGGAGTAAATGTATGGATTTGTAGAATCGGCTTTGAGGGCTTTGTCGTACTGTTTTTTGGCCTCTTCTGGCATTTTTTGCTCCATATAAAGATCGCCTATCATTAGGTAATATCTCGATTCTCTGGGGTATAAGTCAGCCAGTTTTTGTATTTCGGCCACTGCTTTATCCACTTTTTTTAGATGCAACCAAATTCTTTGCTTGGCAAGTGCCAACTCTTCACTTACGCCATTTTTTTTCTCTAATAAATCGTATGTTTTGGCTGCTTCTTCCCATTTTCCTTGATATACACATGAGATCACTAAATTATAATAATACTCCTGTTGGTCGGGATATTTTTTAAGCAATCGAGTCCAAATATCGTATGCCTTAGCATATTCGGCTGTTTTCATGTATAAATCGCCCAACAAATTCAGATACCATTGATTATCAG
>JAQUGA010000128.1:1762-7110 GCA_028684405.1 Bacteroidales bacterium
TTCCTCTATCCGTTTCGTTGAGTTTTTCGACGGCTTTCCAATTCACACTTTCGTGTTTGGCAACCACCATTTGGGCAATTCTTTCTCCATCGTTGATAACAAAGTTTTGGTTCGACAAATTGACCAAAATTACTTTTATTTCGCCTCTGTAATCGGCATCAATAGTACCTGGTGAATTTAGAACGGTAATGCCAAATTTTGCAGCCAATCCGCTTCGTGGGCGAATTTGAGCTTCATGTCCTACGGGCAGTTCGATGAAAATTCCAGTGGGCACCAAAACTCTCTCAAGAGGCTTTAGTTCGATGGGGTCGCTAAGTTCAGCACGCAAATCCATGCCCGCCGAAAAAACTGTTTCGTAATGGGGCAGAGCATGCTTAGATTTATTGACAATGGCTATGTTTATCTTTTCCATAATGCTAGTTTTCGGTGTTTATTTCTTGTTTGTCTTGAATTATTTTTCCAATCGATTTACGTTCTATCAGATAAAGAATGGAAATATAAATCAACAATAATACGGTATTAATGGCTAAATTGATTGTTTGTTCAATCTCAGGAATAAAAGTACTTCCATAATAAATACCTAAGGCTAAGAAAAGATAGCCAAAGACTTTTTTGAAATTGTATTTTATAAAATAGTATTTCTGACTTAATATATAGGATAAAATCATCATGGTAGCATAACAAATTAGCGTTGTCCATGCAGCTCCCATGTAGCCCAGTTTTGGAATGAGTATGTAGTTAAGAATGAGCGTTGTAGTAGCACCAAAAATAGAAATATAGGCTCCAAAACGAGTTTGTCCCGTAATTTTATACCAAACGGACAGATTGAAGAAAATCCCTAGAAATAAATTTGCCAACAATAGAATTGGAACCACTCCCAAACCTTCTTGATAGGCAGCACTCACAAAATGTTTCACAATATCCATATAGAGCATAATGGCCAAGAAAATGAGAGAACAAGTGGCTACAAAATAGGTCATTACATGAGAATAGGTCTCTTTGGCATCGACATCTTTGGCTTTGGAAAAAAAGAAGGGTTCGGCAGCATATTTAAAAGCTTGGATAAAAATGGTCATCATAATCGAGATTTTGTAACAGGCACTGTAAATTCCGACTTGAGCCATGGCAGTGGCAGGATCTGAGAGGTTTTTTATTAAAATTCGATCCATGGTTTCATTGATAATTCCCGCTAAACCAAAAATAAGCAGTGGAAAAGCATATGCAATCATCTCTTTCCAAAGTGAAAAACGGAACTGGATGGTGCGGAAGTGAATTACTGGAATTAAAAGTAAAAAAGTAAATAAACTGGAAAAAAGGTTGGCCAAAAAAATGTATCCAATTCCAATTGAAGGATCATAAAACCAAGTGATAAAGTATGAATAATCGGAATATTGCAAGAGCCATGGACAAAATAGTAAAAAGAAAAGATTGAGTACAACATTAGTGATGATGCCCGCAATTTTGATAACGGCAAATCGTTTGGCTCGATTTTGCGATCGAAGTCGGGCAAAAGGAATGGTGCTCAAAACATCCATGACAATGATGATGGAAAACCATTTGATGTATTCTGGATTCGATTCATACTGCATCAGTTCGGCAATCGGGTCCAAAAATATAAAAGCAGCCGTTATAAATAGGGCAGAAGTGACTAAAATAGAGATAAAAGCGGTGCCGAAAACGGTGTTTTTGTTTTCGTTTAGTTCGTTGTATCTAAAAAAAGCAGTTTCCAAGCCATACATGAGCAATACAATCAGCAAACTCACCCATGCGTATAACTCTCCTACAACGCCGTATTCGCCTGGATCGGTAAAAATATAAACATGCAATGGAACCAACAAATAATTTAGCAATCTCCCGAGAATGCTCGAAACACCGTAAATTACTGTTTGTCCTGCCAGTTGTTTTAACGAATTCAATTTACTTGCTTTTAATTTACAAAAGTAACCGAAAAATAATAATAGCGAAGTTATTAATTATTAATATTCGGTTTGTTGAGGTTTCTGTGTGCTTTTTGATTAGCTATACATAGACTTATGCAAGTTTTTATTGCTTTATTTTTGCTTCAAGGAATACAAATCCTTTCTCCGATCTTTTAAATTCCGAACACTTCCAAACTGATTCAGTTCCCTCAATAAATCGATATCTACGTCAGCAATTAAAATCATCTCTGTATTTGGCGTTGCTTCTGCTTTAATTCCATTGGTGGGAAAAGAGAAATCGCAAGGCGTAAACACCATAGATTGTGCATATTGAATGTCCATGTTGTGAACCTTTGGCAAATTCCCCACACTTCCCGCAATGGCTACATAACATTCATTTTCGATGGCTCTTGCTTGAGCACAGTTTTTGACGCGTGAAAAACCATTTTGGGTATCGGTCAAAAAAGGTACAAATAATATATCCATGCCCTGATCTGCCAACAGTCGGCTGACTTCGGGAAACTCCACGTCATAACAAATCAAAATTCCAATATTTCCACAATCTGTTTCAAAGGTTTTGATGACGTCGCCACCTTGCAATCCCCAAATCCTCTCTTCGTCGGGAGTCACGTGAATTTTTTCAAATCGTTCTACTCCGCCATCTCGTTTGCATAGATATCCAACATTATAAAGTTCATTATTTACAATTTCGGGCATGCTCCCAGTGATGATATTTATGTTGTAAGAGATGGATAATTCGCGAAATCGATTTACAATTTCCGAAGTATATCCTGCCAATTTTCGTATCGCATCGGGTTCTGCCAGATGATTGTATTTGGACATCAACGGTGCATTAAAAAATTCAGGAAACAGAGCGAAATCTGACCGATAACCCGATACTGCGTCAATAAAAAACTCAGCTTGTTGCATCACTTCATCAAGGTCTTTATACGGTCGCATTTGCCATTGAATGAGTCCCAGTCTGACAATTTTTTTATTGACCGATGCCGAAACCGATGGTTTTTCAAAATAAACATTATTCCATTCCAACAATACCGCGTAATCATTTGATTCCTTATCGCCTTCTAAATAGCCTTTAAGGATTTTTTTAGGATGAAAATCATTCGACATTTGGAAATCCAAAACAGGATCGTGAATCTCTTTTTTTCTCACCTGTTCGATGTACTCTTTTGGCGACATCTCCTTGGAATATTTGTGGTAATTTGGAATTCGTCCACCAAAAACAATGCTTTTCAGGTTCATGCGTTCGCACAGCTCCTTTCGGTAATCGTAAAGTCTTCTGCCTAAGCGCAATCCTCTGAATTTTGGCCGGATTAAAACATCTATTCCATAAAGAACATTTCCTTTGGGATCGTGTGTGTTAAAAGAAGAATCTCCCGTTATTTGCTTGTACGTGTGCTTGGCTTCAAACTTCATGTGATCTACAATAATGGAAAGAGCACAACCCGCCAATTCGCCATCAATTCTAATGCCGACTTGTCCTTCGGGGAATTTTTTAATTAAAGTTCGAATCTCTTTTTCATTCCAGGATGCTTCCGCCATATTTGGGTAAACCTCAAGCATCGCATTTTTAATCTCTTTATAATCCTCGTTTTGTAAAAAAACGATTTCAATATTATCAATTATTTCCATTCAATAAATTTTTACACAAATGTACAATATAAAGCCTAAAGCAAAATTATAACGTAATGTTAAGGTTGGGATAAAGTGCTTTGTGGGAACAGATTTCGTGTTACTACTCTAAGTCTGCGGTTTGTTGCTCAAATATGTTTTTTTCATACAAGTGACAACCTAAAGTTTGCTTAAACGTTTTTCCTTTAATTTTTGTTTTTAAAACTCTTGGTTCGTTTTCTTACTTGTTTTCAAAGTGCAAGTATCATTTGAAATATTTTCTTCAAACATTTTCCCTTTGTCTTTCCTTTCCATCACTAACTCAAAATTTCCATTTATTTCCCTCTTTCCTCTGAACAATATCATGTTTTTTATTGTTTGATGAATGTAGAAAGCAAGTAGAGAAAGAAAGGATAAAAAATGGCTGAACATAATGATTTTGGGAAGTTTGGTGAGAAAATGGCCGAACAATATTTGGAAGATAATTCATACGAAATTATCGAGAAAAATTGGCGTTTTGGGAGCGATGAAATTGATATTATTGCTCACAAAAACGGTATGGTGATAATTGTAGAAGTGAAAACGCGTCGTTCGTCCTATTTTGGAGAACCCGAAGAGTTTGTCACTAAAACCAAACAGAGGTTTTTAATTCGTGCTGCCAATAATTATGCAGAACGGAAAAAGCTGGATTCAGAGTTCCGATTCGACATCATTTCGGTCCTATATAACTCTGAAACAAAACAAATTAATCATATTGAGGATGCTTTTGCACCGGGTATGTGATTTTTTAGTATTTTTGTAGGCTAATTTAATTTTATTGCTTCCAATTTTATGAGAGAACGAATAAAGAAGTCCAAGGACTTCGAAAAACCCAAGACTAAGTCGGGAGGATTCAGTAAGGGTAGAGTTTCTGAAAAACGCGACTCGACACATAGAAATTCAGATAGGAAAGAGGATTCTTATTTTTCTAAAAAACGTTTTAGTAAACCCGAGGATTCATCCGAAGGAAAATCTAGTTTTCGTGTAGAAAAAAGAAAATCTGACTCATCTTCAGAAAAAAGATCGTACGACAAAAAAACATACACACCTCGTGAAGACTCTTCAGGAAGACGTTCGTATGAAAAAAGAGATGATTCTTCAGAAAAAAGATCGTACGATAAAAAAACATTTGGCTCTCGCGATGATTCTTCAGGAAGCCGCTCATACGGTCGCAATACCGATTCTTCAGAAAAAAGAACCTATGGTAAAACAACCTACGGATCTCGTAATGAATCTTCTGAAAATCGTTCGTACCTGAGAAAAGAGAATTCATCTGACAAGAAATCCTACAAGTCGAGAGTTTCCTTCGCCGACGAAAGCAATAGTGATCGCCCAAAACGTCGTTTTGATAAACAGGAAGATACTTCTTCAAAAAGAGGACCCGTTCGTCGTTTTGATAGAGATGAAAAACCTTTCGATCAAGAAGAAAGGGGAGAACGCAAAATTTACAAAGTAGTTAAAAAAGACGATTCGGATTACAATAAAGGAAATCGTGATACTAGATATAGTGACGACCAAAGACCGGTTCGTAAAAAACGCAGAGACATTAATGCTGAATCTGAAATTCTTTCCGAAATTGTCGAAAACCGAAAACGTACGGGTCGCTTGGTTGAAAAACCCAAAGTGCTAAGCCTTAGTTATGAAGAAAAAGTAGGTCCCATCCGATTAAATAAATACATTGCCAATGCCGGTATCTGTTCACGTCGTGAAGCGGATACGCTGATTGAAGGTGGGGCTATTATGGTGAATGGTGTTTAT
>JAQUGA010000129.1 GCA_028684405.1 Bacteroidales bacterium
AAACTAGCTTTTTCAATGTGCGGGCACCGTCTTTAATGGCTTCTATCAAATCGGGGTCGGTGGCATTAATCAAAACCGCGGTTTCTTCTAGTGTTAAACGTTTTTTATCAAGTGATTTTGCAATCACATCCAATACTCGCTGACGGTCGGGGCGAACAGATTCTAAATATCCTTCAATTTCCTCAACATCTATGAAAGGTTTCATCCTTTCATCTTTAATTTTATACTTTTCAGGGGTGAAAATCATAATATTTTATTTTTATATTTTTCTTACTACAAAGGTAAGATTAATAAACTAAACCACTCAGAAAATATTGGTTTTTTTTGATTATTAAATGCTTTTTATTCTTATATTACATTATAAATATTGAGCCCATTAACAGTATGAAAATCCATTTTAAAGTTTATGCGGTATAGTTTGGCTTTTGGATCCAAACAACGAATCTGAATAATGATATCCATTCAAAACAGATGGTGCTATTTTATTGTTAAAGTTGAATGTCTGAAAAATGTGATACGTAAGAAAGTACTCATGATTTTATAAAAAAAGACCTTCAGTTTTGTCTGAAAGCCTTTTCTTATGTCTTTATAATGTCTAGTTTTATTGTATATCCTTTTGATTTTCTGTTTTTTCTATTTTATTATCGTCTTTGCACTTTCGTGGAGTGAATGTCTTTCCAACAAAGTAGCCAATTAAAAAAACAAATGAAATGAGGATTACTAAAGGCATGTCGACATCAATAAAAATCAAGCTTACTTTAGTGGTGTCGAGATTGAGCATAACAAAAATAATGAGTATTATTATTAGAATAATATTGATTATTTTTTTTGTAGTGTTTTCTTTAAAATATTCCATGGTTTTTGTCTTTTATTACATTTACACATTTAAACGTTTTCTTTTGCAAATTGTTTTTAGTTTTTATGAGAAATTGAGAGTTTAGAACTATTCTAATATATGAAAGGTGAATTTATGGAACTTATTCTTTCGTACTATTTTTTTTCCATACCTTTGCTTTGTTAATAAACTTATTTCGATGAAATCCAAACCAAATATATTAATAAAGAAGGCTTCTGGCGAAAAGGAAGTTTTTGATGTTTCAAAATTAAAAAATTCCTTGCACCGAGCTGGAGCCGATAATAAAAGCACCGATTTTATTGTCGGTGAAATTCTTGATTGCATCTATGAAGGGGTTACAACCAAAAAGATTTATTCTAAGGCTTTTTCATTGCTAAAGCGTCAAAGTCGTTTGAGTGCTTTGCGGTACAGTCTCAAGCAGGCTTTGCTAGAAATGGGACCATCGGGTTTCCCTTTTGAACAATTGTTGGGAGAAATCTATCGAAGATTAAACTATGATGTTCAAGTTGGAGTTATGATTGAGGGCAGATGTGTGACCCACGAAATGGATATGATAGCAACGAAAAATAATGCTCAAATTTTGTGTGAGTGTAAGTATTCCAAAGACCAAGGAAAAACGGTGAGTGTTCAAGTGCCTTTGTATGTGCATTCGCGCATTGAGGATATTCTTAAAATTCGGGAAAAGGAAGAAAAATATGAAAATTTTACTTTTTCCGGATTGATTGCTACCAACACCCGCTTTACCGTTGATTCCATTCAATATGCAAAATGCGTCGGACTCGAGCTTCTCTCTTGGGATTATCCGTCGGGCAATGGATTGAAAGACTTGTTGGAAAGAGAAAAGGTTTTCCCTATAACAATTTTGGAAAATCTTACCAAAAACCAAAAAACAGAGGCAATGGAAAAAAAGATTGTGAGTTGTCGCCAATTATTCAATAATCTATCCATTATCGACAGTTTTGAAATGACAAATGCAAAAAGAAAAAACCTAATAACTGAGCTGGAGGATATATTGAGTTTTTAGGTTCAGTTTTTACATCTTTCAATCTATTCATAAATACATAAAAAAAGCAGGAGATCGCCATGATACTCCTGCCTATTAAGGTACCTCGTGATGTTGAAAAATTAATTTCGTCACTTTGGTACTTGTCGATTGATTTTATATGTCACTTTTTATCACTTGTTTTTTTCCATCAATATAACCTGTAACCTTGAATTCGGTTCGGCGGTTTAGTTGATGTTCATCTTCGGTACATTCCACATCATCTTTACAGTTGTTTAGATGTATCGTTTCGCCGAAACCTTTGGCCACAATGCGAGTTTTGTCGATGCCTTTGTTGATGATGTATTTTACAGCTGCATCGGCACGTCTTTGAGAAAGAGCAACATTGTATTCGTCGGTTCCACGTGCATCTGTGTGAGAGCCTAGCTCAACAATAATATCTTTATTGTCTTTCATTATTTGAACTACTAAATCGAGATCAGCTTTGGCGTCATCGCGAATGAACGATTCATCGAAATCATAATAAATGTTTTTCAAAGCAATGGTTTTGCCGATTTCCATTTTTTCCATGATTAATTCTACAAACAATGTGTCTTGGTTTCGAGTGCATTCTGTTAAAATGGTTTTAGATTTAGTATAATATCCCTCTTTTGAGCCAACAAAAGTATAGGTGTCTTTGCATTTTACTTCGGTGCTGAATTTTCCGTTAACCTCTTTTAAATCTTCTTTTGTTTTATCGTTTGACTCACTGAACATTTTAACATTCACTTTGTCTAAAGGAATTATATTATTGTTTTCATCCATTGTTTTTGTGATAACAGCCACATATAATTGAGAAGGAGGCGCCGATTCAAAGTAATATATGTCATCGCTGCCTTTGCCACCGTCTCTGTTTGAAGAGAAGTATCCAGCAGTTTCTTTCTCAGTATAATAAATGGAGAAATCATCTTTTGATGAGTTGATTGGAGCCTTTAGGTTTTCTGGCGTCGACCATTGATTCTTTTTGCCCGTTGTTTTAAAAATATCCAATCCGCCCATGCCTGGGTGTCCGTCGCTGGAGAAAAACAAGGTGCCATCTGAATCTATATTTGGAAACATCTCTTTGCCAGCCGTATTAATTGTTTTTCCTGCATTTTGTGGTTGACCCCATGAACCATCTGCGTTTTTAATAGAATAATAAATATCTGTTCCGCCAAATCCGCCCGACATGTCGGATACAAAATACAAGATTGATCCATCGGGTGATAATACAGGATGTCCGATCGAATATTCTTCCGGTTTATTATACGCAAATGGAGTAGGGGTTGCCCATTTTCCGTCCGTTAATTTTGCAGAATAAATTTCCAATCTATTTTCATAATCAGATTGTTCAATGTTTTCAATCCAGCTGGTAGGATCAATGTTGCGATTTTTTTTGGTCACTCTTACCATTTTAGTTCGAGTGAAAAAAATCTCGTTGGACGTTTTAGAGAATTGTGCCGGACCGTTGTGATATTTGTCGTTGAGCGGATCTATCGAGCCATGGCTTTCTGGCTTGGAGGCATCTTCTACTTGGTATAGCTTTAAATATGGATTTCCCGTCCATCCATGGGTTTCTTCGACAGAGATAATGCTGTTGTTTTTTCGGTCGGATGTGAAAATAAAGCCTTTTTCAAAAGGAATTAATCCAAAATCGGAATTTTGACTGTTTAGGCTTTCCACATTACGAACATCAAACAGTTCAGGATTTGCGATCCATCTTTTTGCATCCTTGCTCGATTGTATTTGCAAGTCGGCATTTTTGTCTGTTGGTTCTAGTTTTTTGTATCGTTCAAACTGCTCGATGGCTTCGTTGTATTGGCCTTCGTTTTTCAGAAGTTTACCGTACATGAAAACGTCTTTTGCTAAAGGATTTTGCTTTAGTGCCAAACGAGAAATCCACTCTTTTGCTTGTTTTGCATCATTAATCATGAGATAGCAACTGGCAATATTTCTAACGTCTTCGTCTGCTGGCGAATGCAAGCTGAAATAGGAGTTATACATACTGATGGCTTTTACATATTCAAAGTTATTCATCAGTTGTTTTGCTTTTTGAGCATCCGAACCCTGTGAAAATAACAGCATTGAATGCATTGTTATCACAGATAAAAATAGGGTGTAAATTATTTTTTTCATAGCATTGTCGTGTTTAGGTTAAAAATATCGAGGTGTTCTCATACGAGTGTCTGCTCTTTTCGGGAATGTATATGCGATTTCAATTTCGTGTCCCGAAAAGCCGCTTAAGGCACTGGTTGACATAGTGTATGCGTAGCCTACCAATAAGCTTTTATTGATGTTCCATTCAGTCATAAAAACAACCGCATTTCTCATTCTAAGAGAATTGTCTAGTTCGTTGTTGAATACTGAATTTACGCCAAATCTGTAGGTAACTCCAAGCCAAAAAGTCTCTTTGTATAAAATAAAACTATTGATATCCATGGTCGATTGAGCTTTTAAATCTTCCCGAATTAGGAAACTGGGTTTTAATTTGAATTGATCTCCCAAATCGAAAACATAACCGGCTGTTAGATAATAGTGACGTGCTTGGTCGATGGAGTTTATTTTTTTATTTGTTATCAAATCGCCCAATAAATCATTTACCGAGAAGCCGGCATAAAAGCGATCTGAATAAAGAAATACTCCTGTTTTAGGATCAAATTTAAATGTGTTTACTTTTTGTTGTGGAACCGATGGATCATATTCTGCACTGTTTAGCTTGGTGCCGTCCAAAGTAAAATAAGAAAGTCCAGCAGCAATTCCGAAAGACAGATTCCATTTCTCATCAAGTTTTAAAATATGAGAAAAACTTCCATAAATAGATTGTTGATATTGGGCTCCTACTTTGTCGTTTATAATTTGGACTCCCAAGCCGTTTCTACTCGAAATGGCTCCTTCCAAACTTAGAACTTGTGTAAAAGGTGCACCCTCCAAGCCAGTCCATTGCGAAGCTGTGGTGAAATTAATGTTCGTCCACTGTTTGGTTCCAACATAGGCAGGATTTATCGTTGTTTGATTAAAGATGTAGTGATTCATTAAGGCATTTTGCTGAGCATAAATTCCAGATGAAATCAAAACGAATAGGAAAAAAGGTATAATGGTTTTCATAATCTTCATTTTTTTGATTTTTATTGCTCTTTAAGTCTATAAACCAATGTGTTTAGTTTTTGTTTAGACTGATTCTATTTAATTTGTTAAAAACTAGCACTAATCTTCAAATTTATGAAGATTAGTGCTAATTGGTTTATTTAATGATGGTTAGATAACCGGATAGTTTTCTTTCTTCGTTACACATATTCACTTTCAGAACGTAGAAATATGTTCCTTCGTTAAGCTGTGTACCGTCCCAGTCGTTTTTGTAGGATTTTTGAGTATATACTTCGTTACCCCAGCGATTGATGATAACAAGTTCATTTTCAGGATGTAGTTCAAGGTTTTTAATAACCCAAGTGTCATTAATACCGTCACCGTTGGGTGAGAATACATTTGGAATATCAAGTTCTTGTGATGATGGATCAATTCCGATTTCAATGTTGTATAAAATTTCACATTGATTGCCATCGGTAACCGTTACAGTATGCGTTCCTTTTGGAAGATTTGTAGCCGTTGCACGATGATCACCGTTTGACCAATTGTAAGTGTATGGGCTTTCGCCACCTTGTACAGATATTTCCGCAGAACCACCACCAGAACCAGTACAATCTGCATCATTTTGAGACACTAATTGAATTAGAATTGGGGATTGTTCTTCAATCTCGAAAGTAACTGAAGCAGGACATGTATTTAAATCTCTAACTTGTACGGAATATGATCCCGGTGCTAAGTTTTGGAAGAGATTGTTCATCGTAAAGCCTTGGTTGTTCATGTTAAACTCATATGGGAAAGAGCCTCCAGTTACAATTATCTCAGCTGCTGCGTCATTTGATCCGTGACATAGGTTTTGAGAAATAATGTTGACTTCGGCATTTAAAGTATTTAGATTTTCTACTTCAACGCTAAGAACTTCACTCATACAACCATTGGCATCTTTTACAACTAGATAAATGATTTCTCCCGTAATTGTATTGTCAAATTGATTGCTTGTTTGGAAGGTGCTTCCGCCATCAATCGAATATTGATATGGTAGATTTCCACCTGAGCCATTTATGCGAACGCCTACAATTCCACCTTGACAGAATGCGTCGTATGTCAATTCCAGAGCGTCTGGTTGTTTAACATTTACTTCTTGAAGGATAAAGCATCCCTTGGCATCTTCAATTCTCACGCTATAAATACCTACACTTAAGTTTGTGAAAACATTGGATGTTTGAGCTGTTTGCCCATCAAGTGAATATAGATAAGGAGGAGTTCCGCCCCAGGCGTTGATTGTGATTTCTGCATCGGATAATGATTGACAGCTGATTTCGGCTGTGATATCAATGTTTGCACCCAATTGTTCTGGATTCGCAATGATATATGTATCCGACATAGCGATACATCCGTTTTCATCTTTCACATAAACAGTGTAGCTCCCGCTAGGTAATCCTTCGAATATATTGGTGGATTGATAATCAATTCCATTTATCGAGAATTGGAAGTCGCCGGTTCCACCAATAGCACTTGCGGTGATAGTACCGTCACTTTCATTGTAGCAGCTTACTTGTTCTGAAATCTCAACGCTAAGCGTAATTGGGTCTGGGTTAATAATCGTAATTCCTGTTATCGTAGTATTACAAAGATTATCATCAATTACAACAATTACATATGTTCCTGCAGAAAGTCCTTCAAACACATTGGATGATTGACCTATTCCACCATTTAATTGGTAAACTACATCTCCCGAGGTGCCTTCAACATTGACTGTTATGCTTCCATCAGAGCCATTATGACAACTTACTTGTGCTGAAGCTGTGATGTTTACCTCGATATTAGAAATGCTTACATTTTGAATACATTCCGAAATATTTCCATTTACGTCAGTAACAGTCCAATTTACTTGGGTTGTTCCATTTGGGAATACTAAAGGAGCATCATTTGTAATACTAGCAATACCACAATTGTCAGATACTGTAGGAGGAGTTAGGATTATTATATTTGAGCAGCTGACGATGTCTTCTGGACAAACGATGGTTGGAAGTTCGATGTCGGTAACCACAACGAGTTGTTCACACGTTGCAATATTTCCTGAACCATCGGTCACTGTCCAAGTTACAGTTGTTGTTCCAA
>JAQUGA010000130.1 GCA_028684405.1 Bacteroidales bacterium
GTTTAATTTATGTCAAATTAGTGGAACAAATATTGGGCAAAAATTGGCTAAACAACCAGTTATTGAGGTTTGGTGCGAGCCGCTTAGCCGATAAAATAGCCGATAAAATACTTGATAAAAAGGGGGGAAATTCAGATAGTTCAGGATACTAGATTGAGATGCAGTAAATTAAGGAATAGGGCTTAAGCCCTTATACTTTATTTTTTCTTTATTAGCAGTCAGATAAATCTGACTGCAATAGATAGCATCTAAATAAAACATATATTCATCAGATAATAAGCTATTTATAAATGCTATAAGCTATCTATTATTTTGGCTTCAGTCAACTGAAAAAATATTTCTTCCTTGACGCCTACTCTATTTCAATTTTATCAATTTCTTTCATCAGCCTGGCCGTTTCCGATAACGCAACAATTATTTTTTGATAGTGCAAAATGTCTTCAACCTCCAATTTTCTTCCTTTGCGGTCTTTGAGCCATTTTTGGGCGGGTTGGTAACCGCCAATGTAAAACTCCCAAGCTACTTGCGGAACATTGTCAAAATACTGCGTGTCGTTGATGTAAACTTTGCCGTCTTTGTATTTGGGTTTGCCTACTTCATTATTTCCGTCAATAGGATATTGCGTGATGTATTGCTCCACTTTTGGACTTTCCAATAAATGAATTTGGCGAATTTCTCCACCTAATTTTACCAACTGCCAAAAAGTATCTTTGTCTTTTGGATAAGGCACTCTCGGAAAATCTATTTTTAAAAATTCTTTGTATTTCTCTCGGTAGGTGGGCGAATGTAAAACCGCATAGATGTAATCTAAAATATCAATTGGTGCAAAGGTGTTTTCGGTAGTTTCCTTTTCATTGGTAAAAGTCAAACCTAAATTCTCTGCTATTTGATTGACGATTTCAGTTTTTAGATTGGGTGTTCTTTTTTCTGTTTGGTCAATTGTTTGCTGACCTGAATTGTCGGGATATAGGTAAAGCGGAAAAAGATTTACTCCACCACGTCTAAAAATATTTGCGTCAACTGGATGTTTTGAAACGGTTGTTAAACACCAATCAATATCACCAACTGCCAATCCTTGTCGTCCAATTCCTAATAATAGGTTTTCTTTGTTCTTTACATTTATAACGAGTTCTTTTCTTGGTCTATCAACAACAATTCTGTCGAAATAAATAAATTTGTTTTCAAATGGACGATATGCACATTTAATTATTTCTTCATTTATCTTTACTTTTGATAACTCAATTTGAGCGTTTTTTATATCAAAGTCGGAAGAAGATTTAACACCAAATGTTTTAAAAATACTTTCTTCATTTAATTCAGATTGAGAAAAATCATAAAGCCTTTTTGATAAAATATTTTTGCTTTCGTCAATACAGAAATTATCTCTGTGCGTTTGAAAGCCCATTACATTAACTTGAAACAGATTTGTTGGATTGATGCCTTCGTTATATTTCAGATACATTCTTTCATCAATGTTCTTAAACAGATAACTGTTTTTGAATGGAACAAAATTGTTGAAAGCAACTGAATTTAGATTATTATTTGATAAGAAGTCATATTTTAAATCTCGTTTTCCGAATAGGTCGAAATGAAATAGTTGTCCTAATTCATTAGGTTTTTTCTTCCCTGTTTTTACGAAGATGTTAATTGAAACTCCTTGCTCAATATCAAAAACATTTACATCTACTGAACCGTCTGGGGCAGTCTCTTTTTTCTTAGCATTACCGTGTAAATCAATCGTATAAATTTTGTCATAAGTTTTAAGCAAATGCCAACGCATTCCCCTAAAAGTTGGATTATCTAAGAATCCGTGTGGATTGATAAAAGCCAAAACACCACTTCCATTTTTTTCTATAAAATGCTGGCCATATCGCAAAAACTTTACATAATCGTCATTGATGAATTTTGAATTTTGTTCTTTGAGTTTTTCCTTTCCCCCTGGTTCTTTTTTGTAATCTTCCATCAATTTCATAATCCATTCGCCTTTATTGGCACTTTCTCCGCTGTATGGCGGATTTCCAATAATACACATTACGGGCGTATCTCTTTTGATGTAATTGGCTTCGTTGGCTTCGGTGCTTAACCAATTGGCAAAGAGAGTTCCAGTATCGGGATGGCTCTCTTCCAAGCTGTTGGTAAGATAAACTCTAAAACGCTGATTGGTAGTTGGGTTGTATCCCGTTTCTTTTAGCAGCAAATCCAATTTCAAATGAGCCATAGCGTAGCTTGCCATCAGCAATTCAAAACCATTGAGGCGAGGCAATAAATGAGTTTCCACATAATTGCTCCAAATGCCTTGTTGTCCTTGGAATTTTTTGTGAATGTGTTTTACCACTTCTGCCAAAAAAGTTCCTGTTCCTGTGGCTGGGTCAAGAATTTGCACTTTGTGTACTTCTTGCTCCATTTGTTTATAACCTGTTGCCGAACGCTTGTCTGCGGTTTGAGTATTTACTTTTATGGTTGTTTTACTGGTGTCGGCAAGTCCTTGCGGTAAATCAAATTCCGTTTTTAGAATGTCGTCTACCGCCCGAACAATAAAATTCACAACGGGTTGTGGTGTGTACCAAACGCCTCGGGCTTTTCGCAATTTGGGGTCGTACTCGCTCAAAAAAGTTTCGTAAAAATGGATAATGGGGTCTTCCATTTTGGTCGACTTTCCATAGTTTTTCAAAATTTCTTCAACATTGCTTGCCAAAAAAACATCGGCAAGTCCATCTACAATCCATTTAATACGATCGTCGATATCGGGACCTGAAATATAGCCAAAGAGTTTTCGCAAAAAAGGATTCGATTTTGGAATTAATTCTGCTGCTTCCTGCCTGCTGAAAGTTCCCAAAGTTTGGTCGTGCAAACGAGCTGCAAACATTCCATAAGCAATGGTTTGTGCATAAACATCTGCAAAACCTTTGGGCGTAATATCGTGAATAAGAATGTCTTTAAACGCATTCATTTGGTCTTTCAAAGTGCTGTCTTCGCAATTTTCCTCATCGCTTGTCAAAGCTTTTTCGATAATATCAGAAAGAAGGCGGGCTTTGCCCGCCATCATTTCTGCTAATTTTTTTGTGCTTTTTATAGTTTGTCCAATGTGAGTACAAAATTCTCTTAAAAGATTTTCAAATCTATCGAAATTTTCTGGCAAAGATTTTATCCCTTTTTCTGTCAGTTCACCAATGGCTATTTTTGTAATATATTGTCCGTCAAAATAAAGATGAAAGTCCAAATAATCGGTAAAAATCAAGTTGTTAAGCGACGCTTTGTAACGGTCGAACTGTTCTTTATTTCCAGCTTTTCTCACACCATCAAGGTCTTTGTCGCCAATGTCTTTTGCTTCGATAAATCCAATCGGAATATCCTTGTAGGTCAAAATATAATCTGGCGCTCCACAACTCTGTCTTTTGGGCTCGTTGGTAGCTCTAATTTCGGGAACCAAACTTTCTATAAGCTGCTGCAAATCGCCCCGAAAAGTGTGTTCGGTTGCAATGCCCAATTTATACCGTTGATTTATGTTGTCTATGTATTGCTCTATTGTCATCTTTATCCCAATCGGTTTCAAATAATCACAAATGTAGTAATTTTATCAAATGCCTTGTCAGTTGATAGTTTTTTTGTTTGACTGTGCATATAAAAGCATTATGGGGCTAAAGCCCTTAACTTTATTTGTCTTTATTGCAGTCAGATAAATCTGACTGCAATAAATAGCATCAAAAAATAGTATAATTATCAGATTATTTGCAAGTTACAAACTACATAAAACATCTATCTATTTCAGTTGGCTTTAGCCAACTGATAAATAATTTCTTCCAGATTTTGTGCTTTAGCACCATAATTTTTTATTTAACTTCCTGCCCTACGGGACAGGAAGTTAAATAAATCACATTTCGACACTTCGATAAACTTACTTCGACAGGCTCAGCACATCGCAGTGCAACGCTTCGCTCAATGTAAAAATAATCAAATAGTCAAATGAATCGAATAAATTCTAATCCCTCAAGCAACGGACAGAAAACCCCATCTCCTTATAGTTGTAGTTCCTGTAGACATCGCTTGTAAAGTAGAACATACTCCGGAACCAGGCGTAATCGGTATTGAACTCAGTAGCACTCCACCAGCTACCGTAAATGCCAATGTGGTCGAATGTACCATTGCTGCCACGGTAGCCACCCGGAAGGGCTGTAAAACCAGTTTCGTTGGTTGCTCCAGTATTTGGGCTATACCAGTGGGTTGTACCCGCTTCTTTTAACTTACCGCCAGCAACGACTTGTCCACCCAAATAATCAGTTAATTGTGTCCATTCGGCATCGCTTGGTAAATGCCAACCACTAGGGCATACACCTTGCACATCACTTGGATTGGCAGAGCTACTTGCTGAACCTGCCATGGCTGCTGGCCAATTGTATAAAACGCCGTAAGTACCATATTTAGCTGTGGCTTTGGCAGCCGATACACTAGTGCCATCATAGCCATATACATAATAATAAGGTGTAGTTTGTGAACCCGTTCCAAGTCCAACCGCACTTGGCAAATATTTTAAGTTTTCTGCCATCCATTCTTGGCTACCTATCGTTACAGTTTGGTAAACATTTCCATCACGAACATCAGTAAATGAGCCACTTGTTGGCTCTTCAATTGTTGGTTGATAAAATATTACGCTGTCAAGCTCCGTATTTACATTGTATTGCCCGACCACAACTCCTGCCTTCATTATATACATGGTATCATTTTGTGCATTTACACAAAATGCAAATAAAACCATAATTGCCGTTAAAATTATACTTTTTTTCATAATTATTTATTGTTTAATTATTTCTACTGTTTTAATTTCTATACCATTATTGTATTGACAAAAATAAAAGCCCATTGGCAATTGACTCATATCAAACATTACAATATTCGAACTACTTACCACTTTAGTTTTCATTACTTTACCTTCAATATTCAAAATACGAAGTGTTCCATTTAAGCTTTTCATGCCACTTAAATCAATTGTCAATTCATTGCTTACAGGATTTGGATAAGCAAGTAAACTCATCTTTTCATCATTTTCTTGCTCCTGGATGCTAACCGGAAAATTATAGAAACCTAAATACCGCAAAGTACTCCGAGCATACACTCCCTGAGTGTTGTCAGTTTTGGCAACAATAAGATTGCCCGAAGAAAATGTCAGCTTTTGCAAACTATTCAATGCATAAACGGTTTGTGTTCCGTTAATCTCTTTTACATACATGTTTTGTGCTTGTAGCCCAGTTAGTCCTATTCCTAAGAAGAATAGAACAATTAATTTTGTCTTTTGTGTCATTTTTAGAATTTTAAAATCTATAAAATTGTTTTTTTTATCAAAACCTATTTTTTAAAGTTATTATAAAAACTTAAACCAATACTACTGAATAAAAAAAACAAAAATACAATATTTGTTTAATACAACAAGAATTTGATATGTTTTTCTCAGAAATAAATATAAAAGCATACGAATTTTTAAAAAAAATGGGGCTAAAGCCCCTACACTTTATTTCATCTTTATTATTGCAGTCAGATAAATCTGACTGCAATAAATAGTGCTAAATAAAGCACCTAATCATCGGATAATAAGCTATTTATAAATGCAATAAATTATCTATCTATTTCAGTTGGCTTCAGCCAACTGGCAAAATATTTCTTCCAGATTTTGTGCTTTAGCACCATACCTTAAAACTGCCAATTCCCTCAAAATACATGGAAGAATTTAAAAAAAGAGCTGTCAGATATCTGACAGCTCTTTTTTAATTCAAAAGTGAAAGTTTATATAAGATTCATGTCTTTTAAACATTTTTCAATTTTTTGATAGGTTCTTTCAATATCATTATCTAAACCAACAGAGAAGCGAACAAGTCCTTCGGACATTCCCATTTCTTCTTGAGTTTCTTTGGGCACTTCTGAAGAGGTTGATTTTCCTGAATTGCTAAACAATGTTTTGAAATACCCCAAACTAACGGCTAAATAACCAACGCCAGCAATTTGCATGCGCTCCATTAATTCGTTGGCTGATTCGGCTATTCCCATGTCAATAGAAATCATTCCGCCGTATCCGTATTCTGTATTCAGAAGCTTTGTAAGCAAATCATAATCAATATGTTCAGGCAAACCAGGATAATTAAACTTAAGACCAATGGCTTTAAATTTAGTAGCAAGATACATAGCATTATAGCTATGTTGTTTCATACGAATATGAAGTGTATGCAAGTTTTTCAGAATGCTAGAAGATCTAAGTGGATCCAAAACAGGTCCCAAAAGCATAGCTGTTCCATCAATTACACTGCTCAAAGCATTTACAAAATCAACAGAAGCACAAATAGCTCCGGCAACACAGTCATTTTTTCCGTTGATGAATTTTGTCATGCTGTATACAACAACATCGGCACCCCATTTTGCTGGAGTCACCATCAAAGGTGTAAAGGTATTGTCTACTACAAATTTTGCATTACCTGCATGAGCAATTTTTGACAAAGCAGGCAAATCAGAAATTCGCAACAAAGGATTGGTCATTGTTTCAGTATAAACCATTTTAGTATTTGGTTTCATGGCTGCTTTAACAGCATCCAAATCAGTGATGTCAACAAAAGTAACATCAATATTAAATTTGGGAAGATAATTTTTCATGAAAGCAAAAGTTCCACCATAGGTGGTAACACTAGAAACGATATGGTCGCCAGCACTGCATATTTGAAGAATGGTTGATGTAATGGCTGCCATTCCTGAAGCAGTTACCCATGCACATTCTGTACCTTCCATCGCAGCTAAAGCGTCTGCTAAAAATTTATTACTGGGATTCCAATGACGAGAATACAAAAAGCATCCTTCGGTTTCACCTTCAAAAGTACCAGTCATGGTTTGGGCTTCCATAAATGTATATGTAGCTGAATCAGTAATGGAAGGATTTACTCCTCCAAATTCACCAAATTGCAATAAATCTTGAATATTGCTTGCAGGATCAAATTTCATAATTGTTATTTTTAATATTTAATAGTTTTCATCTGTTTGTGCAAAAATAGAACTCTTTTATTGAATCTCAAAGATTTT
>JAQUGA010000009.1 GCA_028684405.1 Bacteroidales bacterium
CAAAGCAAAGACTTGACAGCGATAGAAGCCGCATCTACCGAACTCAATGCTGCATGGCATGCCGCTTCGGAAGACATGTACAAAAAAGCTGATGCAGGTCAAGATCAACCTCAGGAAGGTGACAACCAGCAAAATCCTGATGACAATGTGACGGATGTTGATTACGAAGAAGTAAAAAGCTAAACATATAATCAAATCAAAAAAAAGAGTCCTTTAAGGGCTCTTTTTTTTTGATTTGATATTTTCAAGAAAACCGCACTTTATTCAACTATTTGCATAAAATTATCATTCTCCAAAATAAAAAAGCTTGAATTTCAAAAACACCATTTCTTGCGATTAATAAACATTGTAAATTGACACAGTTTTGAAGGATAAAAAAATAAATACAAGAAAACAGTAACCAAAATAATAATAAGCAAAAAAAAATGTTTATTTTTGGCATCCATAAATCAATGGAAATATTTAGTTTTGAAAATATGAAAAAAAATCTAGTTTTACTTCTTTCAATATTGTTTTTTTATTCTTGCAATAACGAATTGGATATTAATGGCGAATTACGCGAAACAACCGTCGTTTATGGCCTACTAAATCACGCTGATTCTGTTCAGTATTTAAAAATATACAAAGCTTTTTTGACAGAAGAAAGTGTACTTATTGCCGCGAGTAATCCTGATAATATTTACTATTACGACTCTATTGAGGTTTATCTAGAAACCGTTCAAACAGAAGGAGGTCCCTCCTCTCAACGCATCTATTTCGACACCACCACTTCAATTCCTAAATCTCCTGGTGTTTTCTCTAATCCATATCAAGTTTTGTATCGATCTAGGCCAGGCGAGCCTTTATTAAACGAAAATGAAATTTATAAAGTTGTTATTCAAAACAAATATACTGGTAAAAAAACAACGGCAACAACTCCTTTAATTAATGCTCCGTTAAATTCAAATCCATTTAAGTGGGTAGGAGGCAATGTTGTTTCTGCTGTTCCTTTTTTCAATCCATTCTCTACTTTCCGTATGGAAGCTCCCAATAATGCAACACAAATGGAATTGATTTTAGAATTTAGATATATAGAAAAAGATCGCCTAAGCGGGATAATCACCAAAAAAGGACCTATCGTTGTTCGATTGGCAAATACCAAAACCCTCAAATATGATGACTTATTTGATTATTCATTGTCGGGAAATAGTTTTTTGACCGCTGTGGCTAAAAACATTGCTTATAACCCTGATGTAATTCGCTACGATGATACTTCGTCCATTGTAGTTATGGTTGCTGGAAAAGAATTGACCAGATATAACGAAGTTAATACACCCTCGCTAGGAATCGTCGAAGAACGTCCTTCCTACACCAATGTCTCGAATGGTTTAGGATTGGTTTCTTGTCGTTTTCATCACCGTTATCCTAAAGTCATGCTCAACAGAAGAGCGGTAGATTCTTTAAAATATAGTATCCAAACCAATCATTTGGGATTCTTTATAGACTAATGTAGTTGACAGAAAATCTCTAAAAAAACAATTACGATATTCTAAAAAAAACATATTTTAATTTTCAAAGCACAGCAATATGTCACATTTAGTGTATGACTGGGCTTGAACGTTAGATAGAAAAAACTCTAAAATTAAAACTAAATTTAAAAAGAGAGCTAAAAACATCTTCTTCTGATTGAACTCTTTGCGATATATATTGTTTATATCATACTGTTAGAAATTATAGTTATTTTAACTTTGTTTCTATTTAGAACATTAATATATTTGCAAAATAAAACCATTTAAACATGAAAAAAATTACATTTTTATTATTGGCAATATTCTCTTTTGGATACATCGCCAATGCACAAATCGTGCTTACGGGAACATCATATTCTCAAAATTTTGACAACATCGAAACAGGACTACCACTCGGTTGGAGTTTTGACACATTAGCCACTTCCAGTTCTTTGGGAGTTGCAGTTGCTTTGTTTCCAGCACCTGCTGAGTGGGCAGCAACAGCTGGCGGTTTAAAAAACTTTGCATCGGCAGACGGATTAACGGAAACATCTAATGCAGCTGCCCAGAACGCAAGTACTGACAGAGCCTTAGGCCTTCGTCAAACAACCAAATATGCCAATACAGATGCTGCTTTTTTAATGCAAATTGCCAATACTGCGGATAGAAACAGCTTTGAATTAAGTTTTAAATTACAGTCCCTAGATCCCTCTTCTACTCGTGTAACAACTTGGATTGTAGACTATGGCGTTGGCACCAACCCAACGAGCTTTACACCTCTCGCAACGGTTCCAGCAACCCTAACAACGGGAGGTACTACTTTTTCAAACACCGATGTAACAGTTAATATTGGAAATGCTTTAGACGACATCAACCAACCCGTTTGGATTAGAATTGCAACATTAACTCCAACTACAGGATCTGGAAACAGAGCATCAACAGCCATTGATGATGTTCAATTAACGTGGACAGCAGGTGCTCCCACTACTACTGCAGCTCCTCTTTTCACGCCTGCTCCAGGCACATATTACTCAGAAATTGATGTTGCGATGATGTCTCCAACCGAAGGAGCTGCTGTATATTACACTCTCGATGGAACTACTCCAAGTGTTGCTTCTACACAATATACGGCTCCCATTAATATTTCAACAAATACAACCATTAAAGCTATTGCAGTAAAAGCAGGCCTAGATAACAGCAGCGTTTCCGAGGGTGTTTATACTTTTGCTCCTTCCAGTGAAATTACAAGTATCGCTCAACTACGTCAACAAGTGGCTGACAATTCAACAGTTTATACTTTATCGTCAGAGGCGATTTTGACATTTCAACAAGCTCACCGCAAACAAAAGTTCATCCAAGATAATACAGCTGCTATTTTAATTGACGATAATAGTGGTCTTATTACAACTGCATATGACATTGCTGATGGAATTAGCAATATTTCAGGAAAATTAAGCGATTATTTTGGCATGCTACAATTTATTCCAGTAGCTGACCCAGGTCCTGCTACTTCTTTCGCAAACATTATTACTCCAGAAATATTCACCATTGCTCAATTGCAAGATCCTGTTGCAATGCTTCCTCATCAAGCAAAATTAATTAGAATTGAAAATGTTAAATTTCAAGATGCAAACGGTACTCTGAAATTTGCTGTCAATAAAAAATATCGTTTAAATCAAGGCGGAACTATTGACTCTACATTCCGTACACAGTTTTATGATGCCAACTATATCAACGGAACGGTTCCTTCTGGAACTGGTTCAATTACAGGTATTTTACATCTAGCATATGAAAAATACAACATCACTGCACGCTCTTCAAGTGATCTCAATTTTGCAGTTGGAGTAGAAGATTATAACGCATCTTTGGTTCGTGTTTATCCAAATCCAGCTCTTAGCATTGTAAATATTGAAACAGATAAACCAGCACTTTTAACCATCACAAATCTATTGGGTCAAAAAGTATTGGAAATGAATAACATCAACGGTTTAGTTCAAATTAATACCTCAAAATACAACAAAGGTGTTTATTTTGTAAGCCTTCAATTTGAAAGTGGCGAAACTTCAAGCCAAAAACTAATTGTAAGATAATTTTTAAAATAATCTTTATTCAAGACCGTTGTTGGATTTAGCAACGGTCTTGTTTTTTTATAATTGCCAATATAGAGCATTTTGTTACAAGCAGTTTTTTAAACTCAAAATCATCATTTTTTATAAATAGTTGTATCTTTGAACACTTTATAATTTTTTCAAATGCGACAAACGATTCTATTCATTTTTTTCTGGGTGCTAACAACATTAGCATACGCTCAATCAGGGAATACACCATTTCGATTGGAGCTGGATGCACCCGAAAAAGCCTTTCCTTACGAAATCATTACATTGGGCGAAAAAGGTGTTATTGTCTACTATGAATCTGACATAATATCTCGAAATACTGCCAAATGGTCGTTTGTTCACTTTGATGTTTTTTTCAATCGAACGTGGACAAAAAACTTCTACCTACATCGTGACCTTGAACCTGTTAAAGTCTATACGGACTCTATAAACGTAGGTGTTTTATTGAATTATCAAGGAAAAAGAAAAATCGAATTTCCAAACCAATTGGTTCATATTAACATTCAAGATACGAGCTCTTTTGCATACACAATAGATGTGTCCGAAAATACATTTCCAAATCATCTGATGATCGGTGATAAATACACCTATTTTTCACTATTATCCCGAGACAGAGAAGTATTGTATCAACTTAACAATTCTTCCAAAACGTTACGAAACTTTACCCCAGTGAATGTAAAGGAAATCAGAATTCCATTTATCAGCCAAAACCCTCTATATTCTGACGGTATTTTGTTTGGAATTTTGAGTGATGTTTCAAAACGCACCAACCAGCTTCAATTGAAATTTATTGACACTTCCGGGGTTTTGATAAATGAACTTCTTATACCCGAAGAGAGCCGTTTTTTTATGAATACCGCAAATCTGATAAAAACCGGAAAAGACAGCCTGCTGATTGTTGGGAATTATGTAAACTCTTCCGATAAATCGGGCACATTCTCTTCCCCCGAAATTTCAAATACAGGAATATTCGCCATTGCAATCCATCAAAATCAAATTGTAAACAGAAAATATTATAATTTTTCTCGATTCGAAAACATCTATAAATATGTTACCAAACAAGATTTGCAACGAATTCGTAAACGAGCTAAAGATGATGAAGATGATTCACAGCCTGGATATTCATTAAACCTTAAGCTTATTTCACAGCCTCCTTTGCTTTTTGATTCCGTTGTTGTTTTTGTAAATGAAGCTTATTTTGCTGAATATCGAACCGAGGAAAATCTTTCGTACGACTATTATGGAAGACCGTTTCCAAACAACAGAACCATTTTTGACGGCTATCGTTTTACCAATGGCATCGTCTGCGGATTGACCCCAAATGGAGATTTACTTTGGGATAACAATTTTGCTCTAAATAATATTTTAACCTATCAATTAAGCCCAAAAATCACTTTCTTTTTAGACTCTACAGACCTATTAATGGCGTATAACTTCAATGGCGAAATTGTCACTATGATTGTTCAAGGCAATCATGTTTTGCAAAATTTAGAATATTCAAAAGTCGAAAACATATCCTCTTCTGATTTTGTATTAGAAAATCAAAAAACGGATATTGTATATTGGTATGATCATTATTTTCTGTCGTATGGCTATCAAACCATCCGAAACACACAGAAAAGAGGCAGAAGCAGAGCCAATGTTTTTTATATGATAAAGATGATTTATGATGTACAATAATCAATTTTTCTAATCAAAAGATGGAGAGCAACAATCGTTTTTGGCATGTCATTCTTAACCCAATAGCATTAAATGGCAAAAGAATTCATTTTTGGAATAAGATTGCCCGAGAATTAATGCAAGATGGTTTTGAATTTATTGAATGGGTTACCACAAAAAGAGAAAATGCCATTGATGTTGCAGAATCGATAATAAAAAAAGGGGGGACACAAATATTGATTGTGGGCGGCGATGGCACTCTAAACGAAGTTGTAAATGGCGTTATGAAATTGCCAAAATTGGCCTCTCAAATTCTTCTTTGTGTGGTTCCTTCGGGAACGGGAAACGATTGGGCTAAAACACATCGGCTAAAACCCACTGCAAAAAGTATCAGAGCAATGTTGTTAAACGGCAAAGTGGTAAAACATGATGTGGGAATTGTACATTCCATTAAAAATCATGAAACGACATCTCGTTTCTTTATAAATATAGCGGGTTTTGGATTCGATGCTGCGGTAATTCAGCGAGTATACGAATCGAGGAAATACAGAATTGGAAATAAATTTATTTATATAAAAAACGTCCTCACAACTTTGTTTTTTCATCGTTCTGTTGAATGTATTATCAAACATGATGGATTGGTTTCAAAAGCAGATATTTTTTCGATAGCAGCCGGCATCTGCAAATACAATGGAAATGGAATGAAACAAGTTCCAATGGCTGATTTTCAAGATGGATATATAGATTTTGTTTTTATTTGCAAAATGTCGCGATGGTCTTTAATCACTCAAGTACCAAAATTATTTTCAGGAAAACATGTACACCACCCTAAAGTATTCCATGTACGGTCTGAAAAATGCACAATCACTCCACTTGGCAGGGTTTTAGGCGAAGTGGAAGGAGAAATGATAGAAGAAGGAAGTTATCAAGTTGAAATTGCTGCTGAACAATTAAAATTCTTAGTTCCTTCAAATTAATCACATTTTATTTTACAATATCCAAAACTTCCAGATTCTCGAAGCGTTTTCCGTGGATATCAAATCGCACAGCCGTTATTCTAGTATGAAAACCGAATTTTCCTGCAGCACCAGGATTAATGTATAAATGCTGATATTTTTTCTCATACATAACTCTTAATATATGAGAATGACCGGTGATAAATAAATCGGGCTTATATTTCTCGATAATCAATTTCGAATTTGCATTGTATTTTGGCGGATAGCCACCAATATGCATCAATAAAATCAGAGCATCTTCAATCATAAAACTCTGATATTCGGGACACTGAGAACGAACATCTCTCCCATCAATATTTCCAAAAACTGCAAACAACTTTGCTTTTTTCGACAATTTGTTCAAAATTTCGATATTGCCAACATCGCCAGCATGAATGATATAATCACATTTTTCAAAAAAACGCTCTACACTTTCAAGCAATACGCCATGCGTATCGGAAAGAACACCCACTTTTGCCATGAAATATTATTTTGTACGTTGACGAAGCACTTCGAAAAGCAAGATACCGTTGGCAACAGAAACATTTAAAGATTGAATTTCGCCCACCATTGGAATCGACAATGAATCTGCAAAAAAGCGAAAATATTCGCGAGAAATCCCCTCCCCTTCATTGCCAAGAACAACCGCCATAGGGACAGTAAAATCGGGACTGTGATACACTGTTTTTGCTTTTTCGGTAAGTCCAAAAATGGAAATCCCACTCTCTTGCAAAAACTGCAAAACCTCTTTGAGGTCTTTATGACGACAAATGGGAATTCGACTAATGGCACCAGCAGAAGTTTTTATAGCATCTTCGTTGATTTGTGCTGCGTTTTGAGCAGGAATAACAACGGCATGAACACCAGCACATTCGGCCGTACGACAAATGGCACCAAAATTACGAACATCTGTGATTCTATCTAAAACCAAAATAAATGGCGTTTCTCCACTTTCAAAAAGTCCGGGTACGAGATTGAAAATATCTTGATATTCAATGGCTGATACAAAAGCAATTACACCTTGGTGATTGGCAGTAGTGATTTTTTGCAATTTTTCAAACGGAACAATCTGAATTTGAATATCCCTCTTTCGAGAAAGTGTCATAATGTGTTTTATTCCTTCGCTTCCTGCTCCTCTTTGAACCATGATTTTCTCCATCTCTTTCCCTGTTTCGAGTGCTTCTATGATGGGACGTACACCGTAGATTATGTCTTTGCGTTTCATATCAATATTTTTGACAAAGTTACAAAACTATTCACTTGTGTTGAAAAAAAAAAACGGAATTTCTAAAAACATGTCAACAATGTTATATTGATTCATTTTTATTATTTGAACTTTTTGCTTAAATTTGTGTTTCACTAGTAAAAATAATATTTATGAAAAAATCTTTTTTATTTATCGGTTTTACAATGGTTCTTTTCCTTCTGACATCACAAACTTATGCTCAGGCAATAAAGAACGATAACGTTAAAATCCTCAAAGGGAAGCGAGATGCAGTTTCAGCCGAATTTAATATTCCCAAATCAATAATGGAAAATGTCGTGGTGGAATATCTTGCTGAAGAGGGTTTAAAAAAGCCATCCAAAAAAAAGGGATTTCTAACCTATGAAGGAATAACATTTGGAAAAATCTCAAGCGAAGTAATGGATTATTATGTGAAAATTGATGGGAAAAAACAGAAATCCAAGGTAACTTTTGCAGTGTCCAAAGGATATGAAAACTTTATCAATCATTCTGAAGGCGGTATTTATTCTAAATTTACTACAGTCTTTAACAGCATCGACCAAAAAGCTAAAAAAGCCTACATTGCCGAACAGACCAAAACTCAACAAAAAGTGATTGACAAAACTCAAAAGAAATATGATAAGCTTGTAAAAGAGGGTAAATCTTTGCAAAAAGACAAAGAAAATATTGAAAATAAAATAAAGAAAAACGAGAAAAATGCCGAAGGACTCAAAAAGGTATTGGAGGATGAGCAGAAGAAACTAAAAAATATAAAATAGATTACTACGGTGACAAATAAAGTATGGACCACAAATTTTATTTTGTTGGTACTGGGAAACTTCTTACTAAGTATCTCTTTCTATTTCTTAATTACAGTTTTGCCCGTTTATTTAGTGGACGAAATTCATTTTTCTAAATCGGATGCCGGCATCATTTTGTCGGCATACATTTTTACAGCCGTATTGGTTCGTCCATTTGTAGGCCCATTAATTGACACCTACGGACGAAAAACAATCTACTTAAGCGCTTTAATGCTTTTTGCAATATTATTCCCTGCATACGCTATTAGCGCCTCCTACGTCCCTCTGATTGTTTTACGAATTCTCCATGGCGTTTCGTGGGGAATTTTAACCACTGCTGGAAATACTTTGGCGATGGATTTACTTCCCGAAGAGAAAAAGGGCGAAGGCATGGGATTTTACGGACTGGCCTTTACGCTGGCCATGGCAATAGGACCTTTTATCGCCTCTTTTGTGCTAAATATTGGCAATTTTGGAGTTTTATTTATCGCCGCCGGATTTTTAGCCTTTAGCGGCATGGGAACAATTCTTATGGTAGGGTTTCCGAAAAACGAACGAAAAAGAGCCTTTTCCTTAAAACTACTCAAAGACTTTATTGCACCACAAACGTATCGCTATGCCTTACTTTTAATGATAATTATGCTTCCATATGGAGCGTTGATCAACTTTGCATCTCTATTTTGCCTGGAAGTACTTCCAGGCAGAAGTTATATATTCTTCTTATCCTTGGCCGTCGGTTTGACTATTTCGAGACTATTTGCCGGTAAAATTTTCGACAAAAGAGGATATTATGAATTGCTTATTTTTTCGTTTTCTTTTATAGCCATAGGTTTTCCAATATTTGTTTTTTTCAACCACCCATTCTTTTTAGCTCTTTCTTCGGTAATAATAGGCATCGGATATGGAATTTCCTTTTTGATACTTCAGTTGGTCATCAATCAGGTTTTGCCCAAAGAGAAAAGAGGAACGGCAAATTCCATTTTCTTGACGGCACTCGATATTGGCATAGCTGGGGGCACAGTTTTAATGGGTATATTCTCTGATATTTTCGGACTGAAACTATCTTTTTTAACTTTTGTTATTTTCCCCATTATCTGCCTAATAATATTTGTAAGCCCAAAACGCACGCTTCAAATTAAATAATTATTAACCAACATATGTCGCATTAAGAATGCGTTTGAATTTTTCAAGTTGTTCAATATCAGCACTCTATTTAGAACCCAATATGATTTACGGTATATTAACGAGCATTAGGGTAACAAATTGATTTTTAAGCAATCTATTTAGAATCGTAATAAATTAACCACGACAATTAGCCTTGTTATTTTATTAACAAAATAAGCTATATATTTGCTCTGTGAATCAAAAAACAAAGAATAATAAAACGGGTAAAAAAATGAAAATCAGCGAGTTTAAGGATATACTTTCGGGAAAAGCAGTTAGTGGAGCCCATTTACTTGACCACGAAGTAAAAGTAGCTTTTGCTTCGGATTTAATGAGCGATGTTTTGACGATTACGGAAGATAATGTTTTGCTTATTACTGGACTTGCCAATATTCAAGCAATTAGAACCGCTGAAATGTCCAACATTCATTGTGTGGTTTTAGTAAGAAACAAAAATGCCAGCTGCGAAATGATACGCTTAGCAGAAGAGTCAGATATTGTAATTATTGAAACGCCATATTCCTTATTTCGCACTTCAGGCTTGCTGTTTAACGCTGGATTAAGTCCGATTTATTAAAGAAACAAGAGGTTTATAATGATGGAGTTTAGATTTGAAATAAATGGAGGCGACTTTTCTAATGCAGGAATGATTTCGAGTTTAGTAAAAAAAACCTTGAAACAACTCAACATTGACGGAATGATTATTCGAAGAACCGTTGTTGCATTGTATGAAGCAGAAGTCAATGTTGTGGCTCATGCCTATAGCGGAGTTGTCAATGTAAATATTTTTCCAGATAAAATCAAAATCAAACTAACCGACAAAGGAACTGGAATTGCGGATATCGACTTAGCGATGCAACAAGGATACTCTACAGCCTCGCCAGCGGTTCGCGAAATGGGATTTGGGGCAGGAATGGGCTTGCCAAATATAAAAAACAATACCGATGAACTAAATTTAGAAAGCACTGTAGGTGTGGGGACTACACTTGAATTTACGAACTTTTTCGAACCAAAATAGCAAGCCATGAAACAACATTATTTTAATCATGCGCTAATATTCAGAGAAGACATCTGCATTGGATGCTCTCATTGCATGACTGCTTGCCCTACGGAAGCAATCCGTGTGAAAAATGGCAAAGCCAAACTCATTGACGAACGTTGTGTTGATTGCGGAGAATGCTATAGAGTTTGTCCAGTAGGTGCTATTACGGTGGATCAAAATAGTCTTGAAGAGATTTCAAATTACGAATATCCGATTGCCTTGGTTCCTTCGGTTTTTTCAGGTCAATTTCCAGATAATATAACCCATACAGAAATAATTCAATCCTTTTATGAATTAGGATTTTCGGAAGTTTATGAAGTAGAACACAGTGTTGATTTTGTTGTAGAAGAATATGAGAAATATCTACAAAAAGACCATGCACGTCCCTTCATTTCTACTTTCTGTCCTTCAGTAGTACGACTTATTCAAGTAAAATTTCCCACTTTAATTCCGAATCTTCTGTTGCTTAAAGCCCCATTGGATTACACAGCGCTGTATGCCAGAAAAAAATTATTGGATCAAGGTGTTGAGCCAGAAAAAATTGGAGTGTTTTACATCACGCCTTGTGCTGCCAAAATTGTGGCCATTAACAGTCCAGTAGGCGAAGAAAGATCGGCCATTAATGGAGCTTTAAATATGGATTACATGTTTAATAAATCGTTCCGAATCATTAAAAACGGAATCTCCTCTAAAAACAATACTTCAAAAAAACCTCTTAGCAAGCAGTCTATTTGTTGGAGCTTGACTACCGGAGAATCTAGCATCTTCTCAAACATACGCTCGCTTGCCATTGACGAAATATCAAACGTTCTAGAGTTTTTAGAAAAAGTTGAAAATGACGAATTAGACGGAATCGACTTTCTTGAACTCAGAGCTTGCGATGAAAGCTGTGCTGGCGGAATTTTATGTCAAGGAAACCGCTTTTTGACGGCCGAAAAACTTAGAAAGAGAGCCACTTATTGCGAAACAGTAGAACATAAAAATAAACCAAAAAAAGAAAAAGAGTTTTTCGAAATGATTGATTATTTACGAGAACACTCTGAAGTTCAACCCATCCCTGCACGACCCATCATGAAACTAGACGACAATGTGGTGGATGCCATGAATAAAATGAAACGGATGTATGAAGTTAATAAAGTATTGCCACAAGTAGACTGTGGAATATGCGGAACTCCCTCATGTCAATCCTTTGCAGAAGATATTGTGCAAGGAAGGGCGGGTATAAAACAGTGCGTTTTCGTTCAACGAATTTTGGAACAAAATGAAAAACTTCTGGCAGGTGATTCTGCTAATATTATGAAAGATATTTGGGGACATAAAAAGCTAAATAAAAACAGTTTAAGAGATGAATTAAAAGATATAATATAATATAAAACTTAAAAACAATGAAAGTTATTGAATTAGCAGCAAAATTAGGCCTCAAAGTAAAGGGCGGTCAAGAGGGATTAAACAACGAAATTAAAGCTGGTTATACTTCTGACTTATTAAGCGATGTTATGGGAAACGTTGAGGCAGGATCGATATGGATTACTTTGCAAACTCATAAAAACGTTATGGCTGTAGCTTCTTTAAAAGATCTATCCGCCATCGTTATCGTAAATAACTATGCACCAGATCAAGACTTAATTGACCAAAGTGAAGAGGAAGGTATTCCTGTTTTAGTAACTTCTGACAAGGCATTTGAAATAAGTGCGAAAATTTACAATTTAATCAAATAATCAAAATGAAAGCCTACAAAGCTGACTTACACATACATACAGTTCTTTCCCCATGCGGAAGCTTGGACATGAGCCCTGTTGCTATAGTAGATAAGGCTTTGGAAAAAGGCTTGGACATTATAGCCATCACCGATCACAACACAAGCTTGCAAGCCGAATGTATTCAAAAAATTGGAAAACAAAAAGGCTTGCTTGTCATAACTGGAATTGAAGTTACCTCAAAAGAAGAGGTTCATTGCTTGGCTTATTTTGAAGAAAAAAATCAAATTTCAGAGTTTCAACAATATATTGAACAACACATTCCCAACATTCAAAACAATCCTGATTATTTTGGCTACCAAATACAGGTTGACGAAAATGACGACATTGTTTACCAAGAAGAGAGACTCTTAATTTCGGCCATTAATCAATCCGTTGAACAAATTTCAAAAAAAGTAAAAACCTTGGATGGACTCTTTATTTTGGCTCATATTGACAAATCAAAGAACAGCATCATTAGCCAACTTGGTTTTTTGCCGCCTGATTTGGAAGTTGATGCACTAGAAATAACAAGAAAAGGATTAGATTCGGGATTTCTAGAAAAAAACTCATATTTGTCAAATAATATATTTGTGTGCAACTCAGATGCCCATTATATAGATGATATAGGAAAGTCATTTACGCACTATGAATTAGACTCATTATCCATCTCAGAACTATTTAAAGTTATCAAAACAAAACAAAAAAATAAAATTATTTTAAATTAGAATCAAAAAAAATTACACTAAAGATAAAAACGTAAACAAAAAATAATCAACTTTGCAATGAAAGATTTATCGCTCCATATTATTGATATTTTTCAAAATTCTGTTTCTGCAAAAGCGACAAAAATAGAATTATTGATTACAGAAAACACAGAGAGAGATGAATTATTGATGCAATTTAAAGACAATGGAATTGGGATGAGTACTGAAATGGTAAATAATGTTACAAATTCTTTTTATACGACACGCACAACACGTAAGGTGGGTTTGGGCATTCCATTATTAAAACGCAATGCAGAATTAACTGGAGGTGATTTTTCCATCACATCGGAGCTGGGCGTTGGAACGGAGATAAATGTTCGTTTTAAGCACAGCCATATTGACCGACAACCTTTTGGGGATTTAGCAGGAGCCATTGTTCTTACGGCCACTTCATATCCTAAAACCAGATTTATCTACCAACATCAAAAAGATGGGATGGAATATATATTCGACACCGATGAAATAAATGAAGTGCTGGATGGAATATCCATTCAAAGTCCCGATGTAGTCTTGATGTTAAAAGAATTAATCGAAAGTAATTTAGAAGAAATTAGAGTAAAAAAATAATATAAATAAAACAAAGTATTAATCATGGAGAAAATTAAATCACTTGCCGATTTGAAAAAAAGGCAAGAATCTTTGAAATCAAAAATTGATTTAAGAGACAGGGCCAATGATCCTGAATCTCACATTCAAGTTAAAGTTTCAATGTCTACCTGTGGAATTGCATCCGGTGCAAAACATACAATGGAAATTTTAATTCAAGAATTTAATCGTCACAAAATTGACGCTATTGTCACCCAAACAGGATGTATGGGGTTTTGCTTTGCCGAACCTACCATTGAGGTAAAAAAACCCGGCGCTGAGCCCATCATTTTTGGCTACGTAAACGAGGAAAAAGCAATTGAAATTATTGAAAAATACGTTATAAACGACGTCCTTGTTGAAGGAATTATTCCAGCAAATTATCAATCTATAGACAACAAATAAAAAAGGAGGCTACCGAAATGGCAAAATACAAGTATCACATACTCATATGCGGTGGAACCGGATGTAGAGCATCCGAATCGGATCAAATTCACAAGCAATTTGACATTATTCTCGAAGAAAAAAGCTTAGAAGAGGATATTCAAGTTATTCAAACAGGTTGCTTTGGTTTTTGTGAAAAAGGACCCATCGTTAAAATAATGCCCGACAATACTTTTTACACTCAAGTAAAACCAAGTGATTGTCTTGAAATTATCGAAGAACACATCATTAAAGGTCGTAGTGTAAATCGTTTGTTATATGAAGATCCAGAAACGAAAGAGCATGTTGAAGACTCTAAACATATGGGTTTTTATAAAAAACAATTACGTGTTGCACTTCGTAACTGCGGTTTTATTAATCCAGAAGACATCAATGAGTATATAGCTAACGACGGCTATTTGGCTTTGGCTAATGTATTGGAACAAAAAAACCCAATGGCAGTCATTGAAACTCTTAAGAAATCTGGACTTCGTGGTCGTGGCGGTGGTGGTTTCCCAACCGGTTTAAAATGGGAATTTGCAGCAAAAAATAAAGGCGAACAAAAATATGTCGTTTGCAATGCTGACGAAGGTGACCCTGGTGCATTTATGGATCGTTCTATTTTAGAAGGCGACCCTCACACTGTTATTGAAGCAATGGTGATTAACGGCTATGCGATTGGCTCAACAATGGGCTTAATTTACATCCGTGCTGAATATCCATTGGCCATTGAACGTTTGAAAATTGCTCTTGACCAAGCCCTTGAATATGGTTTCCTTGGTGACAACATCTTGGGTTCTGGATTTAGTTTCAATATTGAAATTAAATATGGAGCAGGTGCTTTCGTTTGCGGAGAAGAAACAGCTCTTATCCAATCTATGGAAGGCAATCGTGGCGAACCCACTTTTAAACCTCCATTCCCTGCTGAATCTGGTTATAAAGGCCAACCCACCAACGTAAACAACGTTGAAACATATGCCAATATCCCTGTTATTCTAAATAAAGGATGGGAATGGTTTTCATCCATTGGAACAGAAAAATCAAAAGGAACTAAAGTATTTGCCTTAGCGGGTAAAGTAAACAACGTTGGTTTGATTGAAGTTCCCATGGGAACAACTCTTCGCGAAATTATTTTCGAAATTGGAGGAGGAATTAAAGATGGCAAAGAATTTAAAGCTGTACAAACAGGAGGGCCATCCGGTGGATGTCTTACACAAAGCCACCTAGACACGGCTATCGATTATGACAACTTGCTAGCATCTGGCTCGATGATGGGTTCGGGTGGTATGATTGTTATGGACGAAGACGACTGTATGGTTGCTATTGCTAAATTCTATTTAGAATTTACAGTTGAAGAGTCATGTGGTAAATGTACGCCATGTCGTATTGGAAACTTGAGACTTCATGAAATACTTGAAAAGATTTGTGCTGGAAACGGAACACGTGAAGATTTAGATCATTTGAGAAATTTAAGCAATGTTATTAAAGATGCTTCATTATGTGGTTTAGGCCAAACTTCTCCAAACCCTGTTCTTTCTACTATTGACAACTTCTGGGATGAGTATCTCGCACACGTTGATGACAAAAAATGTCCAGCTGGAGTTTGTCGCGAACTTAAGAGATATGAAATCTTACCTGACGCTTGCGTAGGTTGTACTGTTTGTGCTAGAAATTGTCCTGTCAACTGTATTGATGGCGAACGCAAACAAGTTCACTTTATCAATCAAGATTTGTGTATCAAATGTGGAGCTTGCTACGACAAGTGTAAATTTAATGCAATTATCATCAAATAAAAATAAGGAGTATACTACATATGGAACTTATAAAATTAACCATTGATAATAAAGCGATTGAAATAGCTAAAGGAACTACTATTTTAAACGCTGCCCAAAAAAATGGTATCAATATTCCAACACTATGTTATCTTGAACTTGAAGATTTAAAAATCAAGAACAAGCCCGGCGGATGCCGTATATGTGTTGTAGAAGTAGAAGGAAGGAGAAACCTTGCCCCTGCTTGTGTTACTGAATGTCAACCTGGTATGGTAATTCATACACACTCTGTTCGTGTAATTAATACACGCAGAACTGTACTTGAATTAATCTTGTCGGATCACCCATTTGATTGTTTAATTTGCCCAAAAAATGGCAATTGTGAATTACAAACAATGGCTCAAAAATTCGGCGTTCGTGAAATCCCTTTCCAAGGTGTTCAATCCACCTATCGCAAAGATTTTTCACCCTCAATCATTCGCGATATTGACAAATGTATTATGTGCCGTCGTTGTGAAATGATGTGTAATGATTTCCAAACAGTAGGTGCATTATCGGCCATTAATCGTGGTTTTGAATCAGTTGTTTCAACAGCTTTCGACCAATTATTAGAAAAATCAGTGTGTACATATTGCGGTCAATGTATTGCAGTTTGTCCAGTTGGCGCCTTAACAGAAGCCGACCATACTGGAAAAGTAATTCGTGCAATTGCCGATCCTACGAAAACAGTGATTGTACAAACGGCACCTGCTGTTCGTGCTGCATTGGGTGAAGAGTTTGGTTATAAACCAGGAACTTTGGTTACTGGCAAAATGGCTGCTGCTCTCCGTCGTCTTGGTTTTAATTACATTTTTGATACAGATTGGGCTGCCGACTTAACAATTTGGGAAGAAGGTCATGAATTATTAGATCGTTTAACCAGACATTTGAATGGTGACAAAACAGTAAAACTTCCAATGCTAACTTCTTGCTGTCCTGCATGGGTTAAATTCTTCGAACACCAATTCCCTGAAATGCATGAAATTCCTTCAACTGCTAGATCTCCACAACAAATGTTTGGATCTATGGCAAAAACTTTTTTTGCTGAAAAACTAGGAATTACTCGCGAAGAAATGGTCGTTGTTTCTATCATGCCTTGTGTGGCTAAAAAATACGAAAGATCACGTCCAGAATTTGCTGTAAACGAAAATCCAGACGTAGACTTTTCTCTTACTACCCGTGAATTAGCAGCATTAATACGTCAATCAAATATTGATTTCAACAACCTTCCCGATGAGGATTTTGATTCTCCGATGGGATCTTCAACTGGAGCTGGAGTTATTTTTGGCACCACTGGTGGAGTTATTGAAGCAGCGTGCAGAACAGCGTACGAAGTTTTCACAAAAAAAACGCTTGAAAAAATTGATTTTAAAGAACTAAGAGGTTTGGATGGAATCCGTTCTGCAACTATTGATTTTGATGGATTACCCATAAATATTGGGATCGCACACGGACTTGGAAATGCCCGTAAACTACTAGAAGATATAAAAGCAGGAAAATCAGAATTCCATGCTATTGAAATCATGGCTTGCCCTGGTGGATGTATCAACGGAGGCGGTCAACCATTACATCATGGCAACAGCGAAGTGATTAAAGCGCGCTGGAAAGCAATCTACGAAGAAGACGCTAATAAACCATTGCGTAAATCTCATGAGAATCCCGATATCATCAAACTATATGAAGAATATTTAGGCAAACCTTTGGGTGAGAAATCGCACCATCTGCTTCATACTCATTATTTTGATAGAAGAACAGATATCGTAATTGATTTAGAAAAATAGTACTATAACCGATAAATTAGGAGGTTTAAATAAATGTCACACGTAAAAATAGTTTTAAAAAAAGAACAAGTCGATGAAATAAAAGCAATATGTAAAGCTTTTCATAACGACGAAGGAGAACTTATAAATGTTCTTCATAAAGTCCAAACATTTTTTGGATACCTACCTGCAGAAGTTCAAGAGATTATTGCTCATGAACTAAAAATGTCTGTAGCAAAAGTTTTCGGCGTAGTAACTTTTTATTCATTTTTCACAATGAAACCAAAAGGTCGTTTCCCGATTTCAATTTGCATGGGCACAGCATGTTATGTTCGCGGTGCTGAAAAAGTACTCGACGAATTTAAACGTCACCTGAATATAAAAGTAGGCGAATCAACACCTGATGGCAAATTCTCACTTAGCAGCTTGCGTTGTGTAGGTGCTTGTGGGTTGGCTCCTGTAGTGATGGTTGGCGAAAAAGTGTACGGCAGAGTATCTGCTGAAGATGTGAAAAAAATCGTTGCTGAACATAACGACTAATAAAACATCAATTCTCTTTAAAAAGTGGCTTTCAAATTTGAAAGCCACTTTTTTAATAAAAAAATCAATATTATACAAGCTGTTTAAAATATTATGCCAAAAATTTCGAGAAATAAAACACAATAAAATCCATTTTCTAAGTTTTAAATCAAAAATTGTATTAATTTGCACTCTTAAAACAAATCACTATGAAACGATTCGTCTTTTTTTGCATAATCTCTTTTTTGGTTTTTATTTCTAAGGTTGCGCAAGCTCAAAAATTTGAAACAAAGAGCTTTCGAAGTGAATTCAATAAAGCATTAAACCATATGAAAGCCGAAGAATATAGGTATGCATATTCTATTTTTCAGACTTTAAACGAAGCAAATCCAAATAATGCTAATATTGAATATCATATGGGATTGTGTTTGATGGATCAAAAATATAAAAAAGAAGATGCCTTAATATGGTTTTTAAAAGCATCCAAAAATTACAAAGATTATTATGAATCATCCAGCTCAGAAAGCAGCGCACCCGTTGATGTTTTCTATTATATTGGGATGTGCCATCATTATAATTCAAACTATAATGAAGCCATAAAATGGTATGAAGTGTTTATCGAAAAAGCCAATCCCAAAAAAGCTTCAGACATGATATTAAAAGCTAAATTAAAGATTGATTGGTGTAAGGATCCATCCATATTAACGCCACCCAATCTGGAACAACTGCTAAAAGATTCAAGAACGACCCCTAAAAGAACAGAGGATTATTATGCAAAAATATCAAATGCGTTAGAAGCCATAAATCTAGACCATTTCCATGCTCTATACGTTTTAAATCCAATTTTAAAAATGGATCCAAACAATAGCAATATAAATTATTTCGTCGGGATTGCATGTCTTAATATTCAAGATTTACGCCCCCTTGCTCCTATATACTTAACAAAAGCAGTGGAAAAAATAGATGTTCGATTGTTGAAAAAAAATCCTCGTTCACAAGCTGCACCGATTTTTGCTAATTACTACCTTGGACTAGCATGGTACGAAAATAATCGTTGTGACCTAGCCGTACCAAATTATCGTGCTTTTTTGTCCATTATGGAGTCAAAAGATCCTTATTCTAGAGAAATTGTAGAACATAAAATTGAATTGTGCGAATTACAACAAGCTGATCTAGACTCTATTTTATTAGCAGAAAGTCGCAAGCCAAAAGATTTTGATGTAGAAAAAGATTCTTTGAGAAGAGCTCAAATTGGAAGAGATACCTCAAAAGACAGACTTGTTAGTGACGGTGCTGTTACCGAAAGCAAAGATGGCTACTTTTATGCTGTTCAAGTAGGTGCAGGAAATATCGATATTCGGTATTTTGAAGAACTTCGCAAGCTAGATAAAAATAATAATCTTCCATTCCCTAAATTGGGAACCAAAACAGCTCGTTCTAATGAGATTCCGGGCGATCGCATGAGACGCTTTATCGTTGGTAAATTTAAAACATTGGAAGAAGCCCAACCACTGCTAAATCAAGTCAGAGAAATGGGTTACAAAGACGCATTCATTGGACAGTTTCAAGAACATGTTTTTCAGTACTGAAGAGAAACGAATTGATAGAAATTCAAAAAGCGATTCCTATTCTGGAATCGCTTTTTGATAACATAAAATATATTGTATGGATAATGTCTCTTATATTAACGTCTTTTTTGTAGAACATTTTTTTTTACTATATTTGCAGACATTTTAATCAAAAACAAATAAACTAAATACCAATTTGCAAGAGACTTCGTCTCTTTTTTACCAGAAAATAAGAAATGATCTAACCAATTATTATTCAGCACAATGGAAAATAAAATTAATTCTAATCCGGTTTCTGATGAGCATGTTGAAAGCAATCAGAATAACAATGCCGAAATTTCAAACGAAGAAAAAACAGTAGAACCAGAAACTGAAAAGGCAAACGAAAACACGGATGCCTTGGCTTTATCAAGCGTAGAAAACAAAGAAAAAGAAGTTACTCTACCTGAAGTAACGGAAGATTTGAAGGAAGCAATTGATACTCCAGAAGATTTGCCCTTATCAAAAGAAGAAAAAGAAGTTGCTCTTCCAGAGATAAAGCAAGACTCGGAAAAAGCAAAAAAAGGCGAAAACAACGATGCTGATTTACAAAACATGATGGGAGAAATAGATAATCTCTCTGATGAGAATAGCGATAACGAGAATGAAGAAGAGGAAGAAGACTCTTTGGAAGAAAAAGTAGAAATTGATTTGTCGGGAATAGACGAAAAAACTCCTGCTGAATTGGTAAACCTATTCAACGAGATTCTCCAAAAGTATAAAATACAACAAATAAAATCAAACATATCTACCATTCGCAGTGCATTTAGGTCTAAAATTAATGCGAATAAACAAATAGCTCTGGATGCATTTATTGCAGAAGGTGGCGAAAAAGATGATTTCAATTTGGAAGAATCCAACGAAGAAATTATGTTTAATGAGCTTCTTAAGACTTACCGCGAAAGAAAACAAAGCTACATTGAAAGCCTTGAAAAACAAAAGATTGAAAATCTTATACAAAAAAAGAAACTACTAGAGGAATTAAAACTTTTAATTGAATCAACCGAACCTCTAAAAATAATTAATGATAAGTTTCGCGAAATAGACGAAAAATGGAAAACCATTGGCCAGGTTCCACAAAAGGAAATTACCAGTATTTGGAAAAACTACCATTTTTACGTTGAACGCTTTTTCGATAAAGTAAGAATGTATCGCGAATTGAAAGACTTAGATTTGAAAAAAAATCTGGAATTAAAAATTGAATTGTGCGAAAAAGCAGAACAACTTCTGGTTGAAACGTCTCTGGCAAAATCTTTTAAGTTACTACAGCAATATCACGATCAATGGAAAGAAATTGGTCCAGTTCCGGAAGATAAAAAAGATGAAATATGGGAACGTTTCAAAAACTCGACCGATCGAATTAATGAACATCGACGAGAATATTATGAAAATCGTCAAGAAGAATTACAAAATAACTACAAAGCAAAACTTGTTTTGTGTGAACAAGCCGAAGAGTTGTGCAACAAAGATTACGGTTTAATCAAAGAATGGAATAAAGTCAGCGAAGAGTTGGCTGAACTTCTGAAAATCTGGAAAACCATCGGGCCTGCTCCAAAAGAGTTTAATGATCAGGTTTGGGAGAAATTTAAAGGCAGCATGGATATTTTCTTTACCAATAAAAAAAGATATCTACAAAAAATAAAAGATGAGCAACTTGAAAATTACAATCGGAAAGTTCATTTATGTATCCAAGCAGAATCGATTGCAGAGCGAACCGATTGGAGAAAGGCGACCAATGAATTGTTGCAATTGCAAAAAGAATGGAAAGAAATTGGCATTGTATCTCGCAAACAATCGGAACAAATTTGGAAACGTTTCAGAGCTGCTTGTGATGATTTTTTTGCTCGCAAATCGGCTTATTTTTCAAATGCCAAAGAGAGTGAACAAGAAAATCTAGTCAAAAAAACAGATCTTATTGAAAGAATTAAAACCTTCGAGTATACCGAGAGCAGAAATGATGATTTTGAACAGTTAAAAGCATTTCAACGTGAGTGGAATGAAATTGGACATGTTCCCATCAAAGAAAAAGAACGCTTGTATACCGAATATAAAACAGCTTTGGACGCTCATTTTGAAAAACTAAAAGTCAGTTCAGGCGAAATGAGAAAAAGTCGCTACAATGCAAAATTAGAGTCCATCATGGACTCTCCAAATTCCGATAGAGTTATTGAAAAAGAACGCAGATTTTTGATGGGAAAAGCAAACCAATTGAAAGAAGATATTCAATTATGGGAAAACAATATCGGTTTCTTTTCAAAATCAAAAAATGCTCAATTACTAGCCGCTGAATTTACTAAAAAGATTGAAGATGCCCGAAAAGAGCTCAGCGATATTGAAGATAAATTAAAATTATTGACAGGTAAAAATTAATTTCTAAATGGCAATTTAAAATCAACCATAAAAAAAACGTTTGAGAAATTCAAACGTTTTTTTTATGGTTGATTTTCATTTTTAGGCCGAACAATCAAAAAAATGTCCTCATCTTCCCTTTTCATTAAAAATTTTTCTCTGGCATATCGTTCCAGCATTTCTATATCGTTTAATAACTCTTCTGTTGTAGATTTATTCTCTTGGATCTCCCTCAAATAATATTCTCTTTCCTTTTCAACCTTTGCCAGCTCATGGAGCATATTATATTGTCGAATAAAATTATTAGAATCAATAAAAAGCATATAGCCTATAAAAAGGATAGTTGCTATAAGGTATTTGTTTTTCAGATGCTTCATCCAGAACATACTCATTAGATATTTTGTACAAATATAGTTTAGTTTTATTGAAAAACATCCATGACCATAAAAAAAGATTCACAGCAGCTTGTTAATATTAAATATCGAAAGTAAAAACATAATTATAAACCGGAGTTTTGCACTGCATATACAACTCAAAAGCACTGTTTCAGGTGTTTCGATAAATAATTTCAGAAATAGTGTGAAACAATGGAAAAATTTCGTAATTTTGCATGCTCAATTAAAAAACAAAAATTAATTATTATGCCAACAAGAATTAGATTACAACGCTTCGGTAAAAAAAATAAACCTTTTTATCACATCGTTGTAGCAGATGGTCGTGCACCACGTGATGGCCGTTCAATAGAAGATATTGGAACATACAATCCGATGACCAATCCAGCTTCTATTAATTTAAATTTCGACAGAGCAATGCATTGGATCAGCGTTGGAGCATCTCCATCCGACACTGTACGCTCTTTGCTTAGCCGCGAAGGTGTTCTTTACAAAACTCACCTTATGGGTGGTGTTGCTAAAGGAGCTTTCACTATTGAAGTAGCTGAAGAAAAGTTTGCTAAATGGAAAGAAGAAAAAGAGGCAAATATTTTAAAAGCTGCAAAAGAAACTGAATTACAGTCAAAAGCAGCGAAAAAGAAAGCTTTTGAAGCAGAAACAAAAGTAAAAGAAGCACGCGAAGCGGCTTTAGCTGAAAAACGTCAAAAAGAAGCCGATGCTATTGCGAAAGCAAAAGCCGATGCGAATCCTGTGGTTGAAGAAGCTCCTGCAGCAGAAGCAACAGTAGAGGCAGAAGCAGTTGCAGAAGCTCCCGTAGCCGAAGAGGCTCCTGTAGTAGAAGCAAAAACGGAAGAAAAACCAGAAGCTTAATCCTTAGTTATAAGAAATGATTGCGATCAACGATTGCTTTTACTTAGGAAAAATAACAAAGCTTTTTGGCTATAAAGGAGAAGTGAACTTGTTTTTAGACACAGATACTCCCCAAAACTATTACACAATCGAATCAGTTCTTCTTGAAGTTCAAGGGGAACTGATTCCTTTTATGATAAAAAGCATAAAACAAAAAAACAAAAACAATTTAACGGTTTCTTTTCATCACATAAGTGCTGATGAGATATCTACTTATATCAATTCATCGGTATATTTGCCCCTTAGCAAATTGCCACCACTAAGTGGAAACAAATTCTATTATCACGAAGTAAAATCATATACTGTAATGGACAGCAAGCATGGCCTGATTGGGAAAGTGAATGATTTTTATGAAAACCCTGGACACGACATTATGAGTGTCATTAATGAAAACAAGCAAGAGATTTTAATTCCGGTAGTAGACCATTTTTTTAAAAAACTGGATCGTGAAAACAGAATCATTAACATTTCTGCTCCAGAAGGACTTATTGAGTTGTATGTTTCGTAATGGGAAATTTCGAATTCCAATTTATACAATTTGGCCTAAATCATTCCAATTCGACTATGAAAATTGGAACAGATGCAATTGTTTTAGGTTCTTTAGTCGAAAACAATCAAGCAAACTCAATATTAGAAATTGGAACTGGCTGTGGAATCATTAGCCTAATGCTTGCACAACGATTTCAAGCAAAAATCACCGCTGTCGAAATTGACACAAGATCGGCAAAACAAGCTCTAGACAATATTTCAACATCGCCATGGAAAAAAAAAATTGAAGTTGTTCAAGGAGATATTAGGATTTTGAATTTGAGCAAAAAATTCGACTTGATTGTTTCCAATCCACCCTATTTTCAAAATGATTTACGACCCGATTCGTCTAGCAAAAACCAGGCTCGTCACTCTGAAACACTGACTTTTGATGAACTTTGCCAAACATCATCGGCACATTTAGCAGAGAACGGACATTTATGGATAATTTTGCCTCCACGTGGTTTTGAACAATTTAGCAATAAGGCAAGCAAACATTCGTTTTATTGCACAAAACAGATTGATATTTTCCCATCTATTCAGCATTCTCGCACATTGATTGTCTCAAAGTGGGGAAAAGAAAAAGAGAGCATGAAAAAAAGCAGATTTCACCTTCGAAATATTAACGGAACCTACTCGGATGAGTACCAAAAGGCAACCAGAGCATTTCATCCAAACATTTTTAATCAATAATTTGTTTATTTAGGAAAAAGTCTTAGTTTTGTCTAATATTAGAACATTGCAAGCGTGATATTATTGAAATATATTCTTAGACCTTTTGCTACATTATATGGATTTATAATGTTAATGCGACGTTTTTTGTATAATAAAAACGTGTTTAAACGACATACATTTGAATTACCCATTATTTTAGTAGGCAATATTTCGGTCGGTGGTACTGGAAAAACGCCCCATGTTGAATACATCATTCGTTTACTCACTGATAATTACAGAGTTGGATGCATCAGTCGGGGTTATAAACGCAAAAGCAAGGGTTTTATCCGTGCAAATTGCGAAGAAAATGCCACCACCATTGGAGACGAACCCGCCCAATATAAAACAAAATTTAAAGACAAAATTGATATAGTTGTTTGTGAAGACAGAGTTACAGGTATTGAAAAAATGTTAAAATTTGACCCGAAACCAGATATCATAATTATGGATGACGGCTATCAGCATTTGCCTGTCAAAGCTGGATTATCTATTTTGCTAACCGATTTTTATCATCTATACACTAAAGATTATCCGATGCCTTCGGGTCGACTCAGAGAGTATAAATCGGCAGCCAATGAAGCAGATATTATCGTAGTGACAAAATGTCCGACTGTTGTTTCTCCCTTAGAAATCAAAAACATTAAAGCAGAGCTTAAACTAAAGGATCATCAGAGTTTAATGTTTTCACATCTAAAATATCACAATTGGGTGCCGCTCACAGAAGCAGCTCAACATAGAGGGTTTTGTAAAAAATGCACTCAAATTTTATTGGTTAGTGGCATCGCAGACTCATATCCCTTTTATGATTATGCTCGTTCAAAATGTTTTGAGTTAAAAGAGCTTAAATTTGGCGACCATCAAGCCTTCTCTCCCAAAGACATACAAACCATTAAACATGAATACGATGGAATGCTAAGTTCCAACAAAATCATCCTTACAACCGAAAAAGATGCCATGCGACTCAGTTGTGTAGATGATCAGAAAGAACTAAATTTGTTACCCATATTTTACGTTCCGATAAATGTAGAATTTCAGGAACCATATGGAAAAATGTTTAACAAAAAAATATTTGATTATGTTAGAAAAAATACAACAAACGGGTGACTTCCTTCGAAAGAATGTTTCAAAATTACCAAAAGTAGCCATCGTTTTAGGTAGTGGCTTAGGTGGTTTAACGAAAGAAATTGCTATTTCTGAATCTTTTGAATACAAAGACATTCCTAACTTTCCCGTTTCTACAGTCGTAGGTCATGGCGGAAAATTGATTTTTGGCACCATCAATGGTGTGCCGATAATGGCAATGCAAGGTCGTTTCCATTTTTATGAAGGATATAATATGCAAGAAGTTACTTTCCCTATTCGGGTGATGAAAAACATTGGCGTTGAGACGCTTATCCTATCAAATGCCAGCGGTGGAATGAATCCAAGCTTCAACATTGGTGATATTATGGTAATTACCGATCACATCAACATGTTTCCAACCAATCCACTCATGGGTAAAAACTTCGACGAATTAGGTCCTCGATTTCCAGACATGAGCGAAATATATGATAATGAGCTAATTGCAAAAGCGGAAGTCATTGCAAAGAAAAATGGAATAAAGATTCAAAAAGGTGTTTATGTTGGTGTTTCTGGCCCTTGCTTTGAAACTCCTGCCGAATATAAAATGTTTCGCATTGTAGGCGGTGATGTTGTTGGAATGTCGACCGTTCCCGAAGCAATTGTGTCGCGCCATTCGGGCATGAAAACATTTGCTTTATCGGTAATCACCGATTTGGGCATAGTCGGACAAGTTTGCACCGTTTCGCATGAAGAGGTATTGGAAGCAGCTAACAAAGCTGAACCGTTAATGACAACACTAATTAAAGATTTGTTGTTGGAAATATAACATCCCCCTATTATGAATTATAATGTAGATTATAACACAGAAGCCGAAACTAAAAATCAATTAAATCAGCCAAATAAAAGACCGGTTTCATTGATCATTTTGTGCATCTTGACTTTTATAGCAAGTGGTTTTTCGGCTCTATCAAACCTATTGTGGGGCGTCCTGTACGATACTTTTTCGGAGATTTTGCTAAGCAATGATTCGCCCATGATGCAACAAATGGCAGAAACGATTTTAGCAACAAGCAGATCTATGTTTTTTGTCGATTTCTTTCTGTATTTAGGCTCAATTACCGGTGCTATTTTGATGTTTAATTTGAAGAAAAATGGATTTCACATTTACGTTGTTGCCAATCTATTATTGGCTTTGACTCCTGCTTTTTTTGTGGACGGACAAGGAATTAACTTTTACAGCTTGGTCCTGATAACTATGCCATTTATCGCTTTATATGCAGTACACCTAAAGTTTATGAAGTAAACGTTTTATAAATCTTAAAAGCCCATTTCGATGTTTCGAGATGGGCTTTTATCTTATCTACAAAAACTTATTTTAAAATACCATCGCTTGAGAATAAATCCGTAATCATTTTTTCATCGGCAAGATGAAAAGTTTGAAATCCCATTTTTCGTGCTGTTTCGATATGTACCAAAGTATCGTCGATAAAAAGAGTCTCTTCTATTCTAAGTTGATGATTGTCAATTAGTTTTTGAAATATTTCAGGAGAGGGTTTTAAGAGCTTCATTTCGTATGAGAAATAGGCTTTTTCGAATAATTCATCAAAACTATTAATTTTGTATCTATTTTGCAATTGCGAAAAATACGACTTGTAGTGGATTGAATTTGAATTACTTAACAAAAAAGTACGATAATGAGTTTTGCATTTCTGCAGCAGTTCAATTCTTTCCTTAGGCATATCCAAAAGCAAGCTATTCCATATTTGATCAATCAGCTCATCATCGATTTGAATATTAAAAAAATTCCGGACTGCATTTCTAAACTCTTCATCCGATAAAAGTCCTTGTTCATACATTTCAAATATTTTTTCCGAATGCATCTCATGCCAAACTCTTTCAACATCCAAAGAAGAGTGCAACTTTATTAAATCAAGCGGTGCTTTCATATCTAAATTGATAATGACACCTCCGTAGTCAAAAATAATGTTTTTAATGTTTTTCATTTCAAACTTAGTTTCGATTTTTACAAAGGAACAAAAAAAGAGTGGAAACAACAATAGGAATCATTGATTCTTTTTTATTCAAAAATCTATTAAACTAGGTTTTCAATTGAATAATCCTTATTTTTGCATTGAAAAAGTCGTTACTTTTACATTTTAAATTAGCAATATGAACAAAATACGTTTATTATCGCATTCATTATTCATCTTTTTACTATTATCTAGTAGTTTTTTCGTTAAAGCTCAAGATAACAAGTTTGAAGTTGCAATCATTGGCTTCTATAACGTTGAAAACTTATTTGACACCATCAACGACCCCTTAACAAATGACGAAGAGTTTCTTCCCGAGGGTTCCTATAAATGGACTTCCGAAAAATATTTAGAAAAACTAGATAGATTGGCAGAAGTGATTTCAAAAATCGGAAAAGACATCAACGGTTTTGGCCCCCATATTGTGGGATTGAGCGAGATTGAAAACAGAGCCGTAATCCAAGATTTAATCAATACGCCGCCTCTGAACAAAATGAATTATGGCATTGTTCATTACGACTCACCAGACAGACGAGGAGTTGATGTAGGCTTGATATACCAAAAAGACAATTTTAAACTTATTGGAAGTTCATCCCATCAAATAATTTCAGAGATCCCTGATTTTCTATCCCGTGATCAACTATTGGTTCATGGTTCGATGAATGGAGAAGAGATGTATATTATTGTAAACCACTGGCCGTCGAAAAGAGGAGGAGAAAAACGAAGCGAGCCTCGCAGAATTGAAGCAGCCAAACTGACCAAACATCTATCTGATTCATTGCATGCCCTAAATCCAAACGTGAACATCCTTATCATGGGCGACTTTAATGATAATCCAAATGCAAACAGCATTTTGAAAATATTAAAACCCGTAAAGAAAAAAAGCAAAGTTAAAGAAGGCGATTTATACAACCCCATGCTTCCATTATACAATGAAGGCATTGGCTCATATGCATATAAAGACACTTGGACGCTTATTGACCAAATTATCATATCGCATAATCT
>JAQUGA010000131.1 GCA_028684405.1 Bacteroidales bacterium
AATTGCTTAAAAAATGCAAACATTTCATCTACCATGTACCATGTGCCTAGCGAACCCAAATAAGAAACCACAAATTGTTTGGGCGAAATGTCTAATTTGTCTCTCCATTGCTCTAAATCCTTTTCATCCACTTTCGAGCCGTCAAAATGATTCAAATCAGCACAGCAAGGGATAACTTTAATGTTTGTGTTTTCAAAACCTTTCCACGAATGTATAATGTTGGCTCCAGCATGTGTTAAAGAAATAGAACAAAAAGCATTTTGCAAAAACTCTTTTTCTTTCTTTTTGAAAAATGTGTAAACCATTTTAAAAACAGGATTTTTCAAATTCCATAAACCTCCATCAACTCTTTCATCGGCATAAAAACCACGCATGTCAAAAAGAAATGGAATTCCTTTTTGTTGCTGCAACATCCGTCCACCCATGGATGAGATGTGACTGCGGCAATGGCAAATGTCAATGGGATTGGATTTTTGCACTTGCCTGATTTTTCGTTTCATCTGAAAAACATCCCAAAGCGTAGACAAAATGGGTGGTTTTTTCGTATACATCATAGGTTGCCAGTCGATGGCATGTTTCTCACAAATCGATTCAATCAATGCTTTTCCATCTGCAAATCGTTCTTTTTTCTCAAATGACAAGATGGTAAAACGATAATTCAGTTTCGTCAAGCCAATGATGTAAGGCAGCACTTGCGACTGGCCTAGAGGGTCTGTCATGCCATCATACGAGACATATAAAATATGTTTTTGGATTGACATTTTTTGAGATCTTAATTTATAATATAATCACTTCGGGATCTAAAATAATTCCAAAAATATCCGACACATCCTGAATAATTGTTTTTGCCAAATCGTACATCTCCTTTCCAGAAGCTTTGCCGTGGTTTACAAGGACTAAAGCTTGCTTTTCGTATACTCCAGCATCTCCAATGCGTTTTCCTTTCCAACCACATTTTTCGATAAGTTGACCCGCCGCTAGCTTTATTTTTCCATTGGGCAACTCCCAAAATACCAAATCGGAATGTTTTAGTTTTAATTCTTCAAAAAAGTCAGGTTCAATAATTGGGTTTTTGAAAAAACTACCGGCATTGGCAATTTCTTTGTGATCGGGCAATTTCTCTCTGCGTATTTCGCAAACTGCTTCGTAAACATCGTTTATGCTAGGGTTTTGAATGTTTTTCGAAGTTAAAAACCCGACCAAAGAGTGGTAGTTTAGTTTTGGCTTGGCGTTTTTAGACAGTTTATAAACCACAGAAGTAATTAAAACTTTGTTTTTCAATTCACCCTTGAAAATTGAATAGCGATAATTAAACTGACATTCCGAATTATATAAAACACGTTTTTCTCCACTTGGAATTTCCAATCCACGAACTTCATAAATTGTATCTTTGGCTTCAACTCCGTACGCACCAATGTTTTGAACTGCCGAGCTGCCACATTTTCCAGGAATTAATCCCATGTTTTCGATGCCGCCAAAGTTTTGAGAAACACACCATTTCACAAAGTCGTCCCACTCTTCACCAGCAGCTACTTCAACCCACACTTCTTCTGCCGTTTCTTTCAGGATATTGATTCCTTTGTTGTTGATCCAGATAATGGTGCCTTCAAAATCACCCGTAAACAAAACATTGCTTCCGCCTGCCAAAATGTAAAACTTATTCTGCCAGTCGGTTCTGGTAAATAGCTCTTCAAAATTCTGGGGATGATCTATAGAGATGAATTTTTGAGCTTTTGCTTCAACTCCGAATGTGTTGTATGATTTTAAGGAAATGTCTTTTAAATACATCGCTTTTTTTGCAAAAATAAGCTTTTTTCGAGCAATTATAATTTCATCTTGATAAAATATCGCTTATTAATAAAAATCATTCTATATTTGTATTCTAAAATCACTTCATGAAAAGTTCTGGTTTAAAATCAATATCAATTTCTTTGGCACTCATAATGCTCATTTCATCTTTGAGTATTATGAAAAACAATGCTCGAAAGACTTATGTGCAAAGAGATGTTGTAAGCACAGAGCTTCAATTATTGGTCCTTGAAAAAAATGTCAAAGCCTTTAATAATGCAATGGGATGCAGCGTTTTAATGAGCGATTTTGAAAGCTCCTATTATATCGGTGATTTTGAGTTTAATGGAAAGGCTTATGATGTTTTATTGTCAAAAATAGATGGCGAATATGTTTACAGCCTCTTTCATCATTTGAATAATCAAAGTATAAAATCCTTAATAGAGAAGGTTTTGGATCAACAAAATCAAACCCCCGATAAAAACACTTTGGCTAAAAATCACAGTTTGGTGGTTTTGATGTATTATTCTAGCAGCTCAGATTTTAATCCATTTTTGTCTGAATCTGAAAAGAGGTTTTTCATATTTTCACAAGAAATAACTGGTCAATTTGCTTCATCGATTTTTGTTCCGCCTTGTCGAGCTTAGGTTTACTATCTGTTTTTTGTGATTCTTTCATAAAAAAAACAAGTGCTTATTAAATCGAGTTTTAAACAATTTTATAGAAGAAATAATAAGTATTTTTTTGTGTGTGACATAGATGACTAGTTTTTTTGTGAAAGAAGAAATATCGTAAAAGTACAATTCAAAGATTCCTATGAATAAAAGAATAGCTTACAAATGAGTGAAATTAATTTTTAAAATCTAAAATAAAAAAATAAAGAATGAAATCAAAAAAAATAATGACTGCAATGTTGCTCTGTTTTTCATTTTTCGGATATTCTCAAAATATCTCTGTGGAGTATGCCAAAAATATTGCGATTGGTCAGTTTCAACGTATAAATCCGAACAAAAACAACAATGTTGAGAATATTACCGCTTTTAAAAGCATTGCAAAAAATAATATTGAATTTCTGTATGTATTTAATTTCGAAAATGGGTTTGTGATAACCTCTACCTATGATTGTTTTGCTCCCATTATTGGATATTCAAGTTCATCTACTTTTCCCATGGAAAATACACCAGAAATAATCCAAGATTGGTTATCGACCTACGTTGATGGAATGGATAACGCAATCAAAAACGCAGACGTGTTGGTTCGAGATTCAAAATGGGATGAAATCAACCAAAAAACAAATAATAATATCATTGTGGGAATTCCGGCTTTGATGACCAGTCGTTGGAATCAAGGTGGTTCGTATAACGACTCTTGTCCTGCACATCCCGCGGGTCCCAATGGACGCTGTTATGCCGGATGTGTGGCCACTGCAATGGGACAAGTAATGTATTATTACAAACATCCTCAGCAGGGTGTTGGGAGCAGTTATTACGAACATCCACATTATGGCGTTTTGCAAGTAAATTATGGCAATACAACATACAATTGGCAGCAAATGGGTAATACAGCAACCACAGGTACACGTGGCGAAATTTCTAAATTATTGTACCATTGTGGAGTTTCTGTGGATATGAACTACACTCCCATTGCATCTGGTTCTCATACCGAGCTTACCGTTAATGCATTGCGAAATCACTTTAATTACGCACCCGAAATTAGTTATGTCAGCAGAAGTGCCATGAGTCCATCCTTTTGGAGAAGACTGATCATTGATAATTTATATCAACACAAACCTGTAATCTATTCTGGAGCTGGCGGTTCGGGTGGTCATGCTTGGGTTTGCGATGGCGTTAATGATTCGCTCTATTTTCATATGAATTGGGGCTGGAGTGGAGCAGGAAATGGATATTTTTTGCTCGACGAACTAAATTCCGGAAATGGCGATTTTTCCTCAAATCAAGGTGCTGTTGTTAATATTGCTCCATCTGGACGTGAATTTTGCTTTCAACCCAAAGAGTATTTCGAAACAGAAATGACTTTTAGCGACGGAAGTGGAAATAATCCTTATAAAAACAATACCGATTGCTACTATTATATCCGCAGTGATTCTGCAAAAATCAGAGTCAATTTTATCTATTTTAATACCGAAGAAGATGTTGATGTATTATCAATTTATGATGGTGAAGATGAAACTGCTCCCTTAATTGGTCAATTTTCTGGCAATACCATGCCTGCTGATTTCTATTCTACAGGGCCAAATCTTCTCTTGCGTTTTAAAACCAACGAAACAGTACAAAAACAAGGTTGGGAATTGAGATATATTGGTTTGGGACCCCACGCTGGAATTGATGATTTTGACTTTTCCAAAAGCATTAAAATGTATCCCAATCCTGCTTCTGATTTGATCAATGTTGAATTGAAGAAAGATGATATTGTGGAAATATACAATGTAAATGGAAGTCAAGTTAAGCACATCTCCAAAGTTGTCAACGACGTTCTTCAAATTGATATTCGTGATTTGCCAAAAGGTGTATACATTCTTAAAATCAAACGAGATAATGTAATTGCGAATAAAAAAATGATAAAACTCTAAAATTACTTAAGATGTTTTTTATTGTAAAATGGTTATTCTGACAAAGAGTAACCATTTTACAATTATATATTTTTTTCAGCTTGATGAAAAAATCTTATATTTGTAAAAAAAACATAAATTTATGCCGTTTTCAAGTATCCAAGGTCTTATCAATGAACTTAAATATCGTAATGATATTCATGTTATTTCGGAGTTTGTTTCGCCCGAACTGGAGAGTACCGAAATCAATGATCGAATAATCAAAAACGGCGATGGAAAAGCCATTTTGTTTAATAATAATGGAACAGAATTTCCTCTTTTGCTAAACATGTACGGTTCCGAAGAGCGAATGAATTTGATTTTAGGAACTCAAAACATGGATGAAATTGGGGAGCGAATTAAAAATATGATGGCAGAAGCCACCAAGCCTAGTTCTTCATTTTTTAGTCAGTTTTCGAAGTTGCCCATGTTAAAAGAAATTGCTTCGTGGATGCCAACTAGAAGTAAGCGAAAGGCTCTTTGTCAGCAACTTATCATGCAGCAAGTTGATTTGTCGTCCATTCCAATCCCAAAATGCTGGCCACACGATGGTGGAAAATTTATTACTTTGCCGATGGTTCACACCATCAATCCAGAAACAGGAGTTGGGAATGTGGGTATGTACCGCATGCAGGTTTTGGACAATCAAACAACGGGAATGCATTGGCATTTGCACAAAGATGGTGCTCGGCATTATGAAATGTACAAAAAAAGAGGCGAACAAATGCCTGTTTCGGTGGCTATTGGCGGGGATCCAGTTTTGGCGTATTGTGCGTCAGCACCGCTACCAGAAGCCATTGATGAATATATGTTGGCAGGATTTCTGCGACAAAACAATGTGAGATTGGTAAAATGTTTAACCAATGATATTTATGTGCCAGCAGATGCCGATTTTATCCTTGAAGGATATATTGATACTTCGGAAGATTTTGTGATGGAAGGGCCTTTTGGTGATCATACTGGCTATTATTCTTTAGCGGATTTATATCCTAAATTTCACATTACGATGATTACGCATCGCGTGGATGCCGTTTATCCTGCTACTATTGTTGGAGTGCCGCCACAAGAGGATCGTTGGATGGGAAAAGCCACAGAACGTATTTTTTTGTCGCCCATCCAAATGACCATCAGTCCGGATATTTTAGATTTGAATTTGCCCTATCAAGGCGGTTTTCATAATATTTCTATTGTCAAAATTAATCAACAGTATCCAGGTCAAGCAAACTCCACGATGAATGCACTTTGGGGAGCCGGACAAATGATGTTTAATAAAATCATGATTATTGTATCTGAAAATGTCGATCCTCATAATGCCGATGAAGTTTTGAAAGCCATTTCGAACATTGATATTGAAAATGATATTTTGTTTACAAAAGGTCCAGCCGATGTACTCGATCATTCTGGTAGAAAATTCGCAAAAAGTGGAAAAATAGGAATTGATGCGACAAAAAACTCATCTTCGGATGTGGAAATTTCTGTTGATATTGAGGATTTGAAATTGATGTTTCCAGATTTGAAAATCAACACTTCATATGTGGAAAATAAACACAGCATTTTGCTTTTTGGAATGGATGAAAAGGAAAGTGATCAAGTTTTTAAAATTTCAAAAAAAATCTTGGACAGTGGATTTGTAAAAGGAGTGAAGATCTTTTTGTTTTTTGACAAATCGCTAAATTTGAATAATTTCGATTATGTCTTATGGCAAGTTTCTGGGAATATCGATCCTGCTTTTGATTGCCAAATTATAGAAGGCAAAAATGGAAAATCCTTGTGCGTTGATGCTTGTTCAAAAACCGATCGGAAAGATTTTACCCGAAATTGGCCCAATGTTATTGTGATGGATGATGAGACCATTAAAGAAATCGATCAAAAATGGCTTTCCTATAACATCGGATCTTTTTTAGAATCTCCTTCTCATGAGTTAAAAGAGATGGTGAAAAACGAGGGAGCTGTTGCGAATAGTTGAAAAGTTTGAAAGTAGAAAGTTGAAAGTTTGAAAGTTGAAAGTCCCGAAAAATAAAAAATCTTTGATTTTTATGATTTTTCGAGGATGCTCGAACAAAAACAAATTGAAAATTTGTTTTTGTTCGGCAGTGAAAGTTGAAAGGATTGATTGGCTGATTTGGTAATTAATTTTCCTCTTTTTCAACAACAATTTTCTGAATCAAATCCTTATCTAATTTTGTTTTAGGTACTGAAAAATCGAACCATGTTTCCAAGGGAAAATCGATTCCATTTTGGTGCATGAAGTTGTATATTGCTTTTCGAAGTCCAAAGCTATAAAGCTCATGTTTACAGCCTTTTTTGTCAACATGTTCCACCGCATTTTGCAGAAAATGATGAGGTGGTAAATCAATTTTCCGCACCCCAAATTTTTCGGGATTTATACCAATCGGACTGTGAACAGTCATGGTGAAGCGGTGCCAAAAAGCACTTTGCAATAAATTATGATCAAAAAGTTGGCGTACAACTTCTAATGAATCAATGGTTTCTTGTGCTGTTTGGG